>JAGQRA010000993.1 GCA_020425885.1 Planctomycetota bacterium
CCCTCCAGCTCCTTGGCCAGCTCGTCCCACTGCCCGGCGAACTTCTGCAGGATGTCCTTTAGCCGGTCCGACAGCTTCTTGTAGCGGACGGGGTCCTCGTCGAAGTGCTTGCGCAGGTGGTAGCGCAGCGCGTGCTCCATCTCGCTGGCCTTGGCGCGCGGCGACCGCTCCTTGTCGACGTGCGAACCGAAGTCGGCGGACGTGATCTCGATCGGCGGGATCTTGGGGTCGATGCCGAGCGACACGATGTCCTCGTCGATCAGCTTGCGCACCTTCTCACCAACCTCCTTGCCGATCAGCCGCTCCTCGCTGCGGTAGCGGTTGCGGGCCCGCGCCTGGATCCAGGCTAGGGTCTTGGCGTCGTTGACGAACGGCAGACCTTCGGGCCTCGGCAGCACCAGGTCGAGCGTGAGCAGGAACTGCTTCAGCTTGACATGGAACTCGGCGCGCACCTTCTCGTCGCCCAGCACCTGCACGCACGCCTCGATGTCGTCGATGTCCTCTGCGCCCCGAGACCGCAGGACGTCGATCGCCCGGCGATGCCGGTCCCGGAGCTTGGGCACCTCGTCGTCGAGGCTCTCCAGCGCGCCCTCGACGTCCTCGGCGCTGTAGGCCGCCAGCGCGGCCTTGAGGTGGCGGGCGACGCCGTAGTAGTCGACGACCATGCCGCACGACTTGGCGACGCCCCCGCGCGCATAGGTCCGGTTGACGCGCGCGATCGCCTGCAGCAACTCGGCCTCCCGGATCGACCGGTCCAGATACATCACCTGCTCGACCGGCGCGTCGAATCCGGTCAGCAGCATCGACTTGACGATCAGGAACGCCAACGGGTCGGCGCCCTTACCGTCGAACGTGTTCGGCCCCGCCGCGAACAGCGGTTTCTTGAACCTCGCGATCCGGGCGTCGATCTGTGCGCGGGTCGACCATCTGCCCTCGGGGTCGACACTGTCGTTGTGCCCGCTGGAGATCACCGGCGCGAAGTCGAGCGCCGCGATCGTCGGCAGGAACCGGTGCGCCCGCACCAGGAATGCCTGCGCCTTCGGCAGCGCCGCCACCTCCTCGTCGCCGAGCCCCAGCAGCGCCGGATCGAGCCCCTGCAGCTCGGCCACCAGCTCGTCGCGCACCTGCTGCAGCTTCTCGAAGTAGCGGATCGCGGCGCGCCGGCTCACCGCCACCAGCTGCGCCTTCATGCCGTTTGGCAGCACGTTCTCGACGTAGTGCCGCAACATGCTGCGCGCCTTGGCCTCGATCAGCGCCGGGGCCTCCATGACGTGCCCCTTGGTTGCATACTTCTTCTGGATCGCCTCGAGCTCCTCGGGCGTCCGGTCCTGGAACAGGTCCGGGAACAGCTCGTCGAGCTCGCCGCCGTCCTTGACCGCCGCCTGGCTCGTCCGCCCCTCGTAGAGGATCGGCACCGTCGAGCCGTCGGCCTCGGACTCGCGGATGGTGTAGCGGTCGAGGAACGGGCCGAAGATCGCGGCGGTCTTGCCCTTGTCCCGCATGATGATCGGCGTGCCCGTGAAGCCGATCTTGGCGCAGTTGGGCAGCGCCTGCATGAGGTTGGCGTGGGCGGTGTTGGTGTGGCCGCGGTGCGCCTCGTCGACGAGCACGAGGATCTCCTCGTCGGTGTTCAGCTCGGGCAGCGGCGTCATCTTCGCCGGCCGCGCGGCCCCCTGGGCCTCGCCGCCCTCGCCGGCGGCGTCGTCCTCGTCCTCGTCGCCACTCGGGTCACCGTCCACGACGTCGCCGCGATACTTCTGGATCATCGCGAACACGAGGTCCTTGCCCTTCCGCGCGAGGACCTCCTTGAGGACGTCGGTCGCCGACACCGTGATCGGCCCTTTCTTCTCGGGCTTGACGATGGTCAGCACCTCGTCGGTAAGCGTCGCGGTGTTCGACAGCTGCTTCTCGAGGTCGATGCGATCGGTGACGACCACCACCTTGAAGCGCCGCAGATCCGCCATCGAGCGCATCTTGCGGATCAGGAACACCATCGTCAGGCTCTTGCCGCTGCCCTGGGTGTGCCAGACAATGCCGCCGCGCCGATCCTGCTCGCCGTCCTCGGCGCGCGTCTTGCCGGTGCGCAGGCGCTCGATCGCGGCGTGCACGGCGCGGAACTGCTGGTAGCGGCAGACGAGCTTGAAGGTCCGACCGCCGTCTTCCATGAACAGCGTGAAGTGCCGCACGATGTCGAGCAGATGCGCCGGCCGCAGCATCCCAGCCACGAGTTTCTCCTGGCTGGACAACTGCTCGACCGGCTTGTTGCGCTCGGCGGCGACGTCGGCCAGCGGCATCGGGCTGGTGTCCTTCCACTCGAGGAAGTGCACCGCCTGCGCCGAGAACGTGCCGACCCGCGCCTGCTCGCCGCAGGTGCCGACCACGAACTGGGAGTAGTGGAACAGCTGCTCGTTGCCCTCGTCGCAATCGACGATCCCGAGTCCCCGGCGGCGGTTGGCGTAGCGTTGCAGCTGGTCGACGGCGCTCTCGAGCGGGGTCGCGAGGTAGGGACTCTTGCACTCGACGACGACCAGCGGGATGCCATTGACGAAGAGCACGATGTCGGGCCGGATGTGCTTGTCGGTCTGGCCGGCAGGGCAGGCAACCTGGAGCTGGGTGACGGCGCGGAACGTGTTGTTCTCGGGGTGCTCCCAGTCGATGAAGTGCACCGTCTGCTGGCGGACCTGGTCCCAGCCGTCGACGCCGTCGACCTGGGTGCCCTTGAGGAGCAGTTCGGTGGCCTTCTGGTTGGCCTCGAGGAGCTTCGCGGTTCCGAGACGTTGCAGGGCGTTGGTGGCTTGGACGAGGCGAGCGTCGTCGAGCCAAGGGTAGCCGTCCGGACCCAGGTTGTTGCGACGGAGGGCGGCCCGCAGGTCGTCGAGGAGCAGGACGTCGCGGAAACTCTCGCGACCGGTAGCAGTCGGATGGTCGAGGTTGCCGGTGGTGAACTTCCAACCCAGGTCGACGAGCTGGTCGACGAACGGCTGTTCGACGAGTGTGAGTTCGGGGCCGTCGGTCACGCAGTGACCTCCGACGGCACGGTGACGCGAACACGACCGGTCAGCAGGTCGTCCATCAGGCCGTTCTTCATGGTGCGCAGCTTCCTGGCCTGCGCGACCTCGCTGTCGAGACGGGCGTCCTGAGTATCTAGCCCGGACTATTCACGAGCCGGGTGAATTTCGAGAGGAGGCTCGGGCGTACCTGAGGTTGCGAAGCCAACAGGAAGCCAAAGCGACTCCTCTCGAATGTGCAACCGTAACCGACAGTGTGTTC
>JAGQRA010000994.1 GCA_020425885.1 Planctomycetota bacterium
ATCGCCGATGCCGTCCAACACGTGCTCGTTGCCACCGGGCAGCCGAATGCCGCCGTGGCCTACGGCGCTGTCGGCGCCGAACGCGGTCGGCGGCATCGTGCGCTGGCCACGCTGGACCGGGTGCCGGTGTCGACGGATACCGTGGTGCGCGCAGCGGCCGGGTCGCCGCGCTTTGGCCGCTTCGGGCAGGAATGACCGCATGCGGCTCAAGCGCCGCGTTGCCGGCGGATTCAAGCACTTCGCCGACCGCACAGACTTCGAGGTCGATTCCCGCCTGACCGGCATCATCGGTCCCAACGGCTGCGGCAAGTCCAACGTCGTCGACGCCATCAAATGGGTGCTCGGCGACCAGCGCGCCAAGAGCCTGCGCGGCACCGAGATGACCGACGTCATCTTCAAGGGCGCCGAGGGCCGGCAGGCGCTCGGCATGGCCGAGGTGACGATCACGTTCGAGGACCCCGAGGGCAAGCTCGATGGCCGCACGCAGATCGACATCTCGCGCCGGCTGACCGTCGACAAGGAGTCGAGCTATCTGCTCAACGGCGAACAGGTCCGGCTCAAGGACGTCCGCGACGAGCTGCTCGACACCGGGCTCGGCACCGGCGGCTACTCGGTCATGGAGCAGGGCCGCATCGACGCCGTGCTGTCAGCCAACCCCGAGGCCCGGCGTGCGATCTTCGAGGAGGCCGCCGGCATCGCGCGCTTCAAGCTGCAGAAGAAGGAGTCGCTGCGCAAGCTCGACCGCACCGACCAGAACCTGGCGCGCGCCACCGACCTGCTCGAGGAGCGCGCCCGCCGCATCCGCAGCCTGCGCATCCAGGCCGGCAAGGCGCGCCGCTACCGCGAGCTGCAGGCGGCGCTGCGCGATCTGCGGGCGGCGCTCGCCGTGATCGACGGTCAGCAGCTGCGGCAGGAGACGGCGGCCGTGAAGGCGCGCCTCGACGAGCTGCAGCAGTCGCTGGTCGCCGCCGAGGAAGGGCAGGCGATGAGCGCCGAGAAGCTCGGCATCGCCGACGAGGCGATCGTCGGCTGTGCCGGCCAGCTCGAGGTCGTGCAGGACGAGCTGCGGGCCTGCCAGAACGAACTGACCTCGCACCGCGAGCGCGCCGAGTCGCACGCCCACCGCGCGGCCGATCGCCAGGCCGAGATCGAGCGCGGCCTGCAGCGGGCGCAGGCGCTCGGCGAGCAGCGCGACGAACGGGCTGCCGCGTTGCAGTTCTCGCGCGATGAACTGGCCCGGCACGAGGCCCTGTTGATCGATCTGCACCGCGAGATCGAGAGCCAGCGCGACATGGTGCAGCAGGCCCAGGCGTCGCTGCGCGAGCTGCTGCGACAGCGCGAGGCGCTGCGCGAACGGCAGCTCGAGCTGCTGCACCGCCGCACCCGCGCGCGCAACAGCGCCGCCGATGCCGCCGCCAAGATCGCCGCGATCACCTCGCGCGAGACCCGGCTCGCCGAACGGCGCGCGGTGCTGACCGGCGAGGACGGCGCGATCGAGACCGAGATCGGCGACTGGCACGCGCGGGTCGATGGCCTCGGCACCAGGGAACGGATCCTGGTCGAACGCGAGCAGCGCGCGCTCTCTGACCTCGAGGTCGCCGATGCCGCCGCCGCCGAGGAGGCGCATCGCGAATCCGAGCTGCGGCTCGAGCTGTCGCAGGTCGAGGGCCGGCGCCAGGCGCTGATCGCGATGGAGGCCCACATGGAGGGTCTCGACGAGGCGCCGCGCTACGTGCTGCAGCAGCAGCCTGATGGTCTGCGCGGTCGCCTGCTCGATCTGATCGAGATCGATCTCGAACACGGCATGGCGCTCGAGGCCGCGCTCGGCCCGTTCGTGCAGGCGCTCGTCGTCGACACCCGCGAGCACGCCGCGGCGATCGTGCGTGACCTCGCGCAACGCCGGCTCGGCCGCGTCCTGCTGCTCGTCGAGGAGGCGTTCGGCGATCGACCGCCCGGCTTCAAGACGTTCTTCCAGGCGCCGGCCGGGGCCAGCTACCTGACCAGCCTGGTGCGGCACGTTGCCGAGAACGCCGAGCAGGAGCCGACCGGCAGCCAGCGGTTGCTGCAGTGGCTGCTGCGCGGCGTCGTGCTCGCCGACTTCGACATCGCCGACAGCGGCCGCGCCGACCTCTGCTTCGTCACCCCCGATGGCACGCTGGTCTGCGGGCCGCGGATGGAAGGCGGCGCCGTCGCCGAAGGTCACGCCGGCCTCGTCGTGCGCCGATCGCAGATCGCGCGGCTCGGTGAGGAGGTCCTTGGCCTCGAGCAACGATTGGCGACGCAGCGCGTCGGCAAGGACGCGGCGCAGGGCCGCGTCGACCGCTTGAAGCGCGAGCTAAAGGCGATCGGCGATTGCCTGCAGTCGACCCGGCGCATCATGCAGGAAGGGCAGGGGCAGATCGCCCGCCTGGAGGCGCGCCGCCGCGACGTCCTGGCCGAGCTCGGCGAGCTCGATCACGAGGCCGGCGAGCTGTCGCGCTCGCGTTCGGCCGCGCTCGGGCGACTCGGCACGGCGTTGTTCAATCAGTTCCTCGTAACCCGGCTCGAACGCCGCAGCGAGGCCGAGGACGAGGGGCTCGCGGCTCGCGTCACCGCGGCCGAGGCGGCGGCGCAGGTCGAGCAGAAGAAGGAGCAGGAGCTGCGCATCCGCCAGGTCCAGACCGGCGAGGCCCG
>JAGQRA010000995.1 GCA_020425885.1 Planctomycetota bacterium
CCGGCGCCACGGTCTCGGCGGCGAACATGTACGGGTTCGGCGCCCGCAATGCCGGCGTCGGGACGGCGCCACTCGGAGTCACCGATGCCGGTGGCAGACTGGCGTTCGATGCTCCCGAACACAATCCGATGACCGGCGACAAAGCCGAGTGCAACGTACTGGTCGAAGCCCCGGGGCATGCGCTCGCCTACGCGACCATCGACCTCCGTGCCGAGTCTCCGCGCGAGGTCACGCTGCCGGCGGCGGCGACGTTGCGCGGCCGGATCCTCGGCGCCGACGGCAAGCCGACGGACGTGGTCACCTTGCTGCCCGAGTTCTATGCGCGCGCCGCAGGTGAGCCCGACCACACCGGCTTCGGTGTACCACCGCGACCGATCCGACCGGGCCCCGACGGGCGCTTCGTGGTGCCGGGCCTGCACCCGGGCTACGGCTTCCGCCTGCTCGCCCTGGTCGAGCCGCAACATGCCGAAGGTCTCGGCCTCGCCGCCGCAGGCGGGGCACCGATGGCGCCGCTGTTGTGGCTGGCCGTCGGCAACGCACCCGGAACCAACGACGTCGAGCTCGGCGATCTCCGTTTCGATCGGCTGACCATGACCACCCTGCAGGTACGCGACCACAACGGCCTGCCGGCACCCGGTGCGCGCCTGCACGTCCAAGGCGGTGACAACTACAACTCGCCGATCGCGTACGCCGTCGACAAGCTCGGCCGCCTGCGCTTCCCGCTGCCGACCGGCGAGGTCCGCATCGGCGCCTGGCTGCCGGGCGGCGGCGTCGCCACGCGCCTGGTCCGCGTGCCGCCCGCTGCCGACGAGCCGCCGCTCGATCAGCTCGAGCTATCGCTGACCACGCCGCTCGTGCTGCGTGGCATCGTCGTCGATGCCGCCGGCGATCCGGTCGCGGGCGCCACGGTGCGGCCCTGGAACCGACCCGACGGTGTCGATCGCGAGCTCGCCGACATGGCCTTCCTGTCGCACGTCCCCTCGCCGCCGACCGGAGCCGACGGCACGTTCGAGGTCACGTTGCCGATCGACGAGGGCATGCACCGGGTGCGGGCGCACCATCTCGCCGAGCACAGCTGGCGCAGCTCGGAGGCGGTCATGGTCGACGCCATCGGCGATCGTGGCAAGACGCTGCGACTGCAGCTCGGCGAGCCGAAGCCGCGGCGGTAGGCGGGCGCGCTCGCAGCCGCTTCTCCGAACGTTCCCGCTTCACAGCCCGACGAACGCGGCGACCAACTGCACGATCGAGCAGTCGCCGGCATCGACCTGCCGCAGCAGTGCCGCGACGTCACCGGTATCGAGCTCGATCGCGAGGTCGCCACTGCGCGCGATCAGCGGCTGCAGCCGCGCCGCATCGGCCCGCGCCGCGGCGGGATCGCCCCTGCTCTCGACGAACAGGATCGGCGCCGCGTTGGCCGCGAGCAGCGCCCTGTCCGGTTGCCCATGTCGTCGCCCGCCGAGCAGGACATCGCGCACCACGACCGTCGCGGCAGGAGCTCCGAGCAGGATCCGACCGGCGACCTTCGCCGGCGTCGTCGCGATCAGCCATGCCGCCGGACCGATGGCGCCGAGGAACGGCGGCAACGCTGGCATCGCGTCCACGACCGTCGGGTCGGCGAGCAACCGCAGCGTGTCGGCGAACGACGTCACCGCCCGCGCCGCGGCCAGCGCCTCGAGCGGAGCGCAATCGACGACGGCAACGGCGAGGCCGCGCGCGGCCGTGGCCATCGCCAGCGCGATCGCGGCGTCGCGTTCACCGGTGTCGCTGGCGAGAACGAGCCACTGCTGCGGCGCGGTGTCGGGCAGGAACAGCTCGGTCGGCAACCCACCCTGCCCGTCGAGCACGTGCGCGCGTCGCACGACCGTTCGCCGCGCGGGAACGGCCCTGACCGGCCGCGCTGCGCCGAGTCGACGCACGTAGTCGACCACGATCGGCACCAGCTCGGCCTCCGGCTGTTGCAGGGCGAGGATGTAGTCGGCGTGGTCCCGGCCCGCGAGTTCGATCGACTCGACCGGCGCCCCAGAGCGGCGCAGCTCCTGCACCAGCATGCGCGCGCCGAGCCGCAGGCCGACGGGATCGCGCTCGGCCCAGAGCACGCAGAACGGCGGTGCGCCTTCGTCGGCGTGCACCACCGGCGAGGCCGCGGCGCGCGCCGCCGCGTCGGCGCCGAACACGGCGTCGAGCAGGCGATGACGCGGCCGCACGTCGAAGACGCCGGACATCGCCAGCACGCCGCGCAGCGACGACCGCGGCACGCCCGAGAGCTGCCACTTGTCCGCGTCGAGCGCGAGCCACGCCACCAGATGCCCACCGGCCGAGTGCCCCATCAGGAACAGCCGGTCGCCGTCGTAGCCGTACTCGTCGGCGTGTGCGTGCAGCCAACCGATGGCGCGGGCGCAGTCCTCGACCATCTTGTCGGGGCGCACGAACGGATACATGCGTGTGTTGATCGGCGCACAGGCGATGCCGTTCGCGTTCAGGATCAGGCCGAGCGTCCGATAGCCGGCCTTGCTGCCCGCCGACCATGCGCCGCCGTGGACGACCATGACCAACGGCGGCTTGACGGCGTCGCGCGGCAGGTAAAGATCGAGGGAGTTGCGGCGACCGTCCTTGGCGATGTCCTCGGCGTATTGGAGATCGGGGACGATCCGGCTCGCGCGCTGGGCCGGCAGCGCCGGCGACAGCAGCAACGGGAGCAGGAAGCCGATCGCGAACCGCGACACCATGGCAGCACGATACGCGATTACTTTGCATTGCCAAGCCCAGCGACGACATGGAACGGGTCGGATGCCCGCGTTTGTCCGCATCGATTATCCTGGCGCGATCATGTCGCCTCGAACGCTGCCCGTTCTCGCCGCCCTGATCACCGCCACCGCCGCTGCCCAGGCGCAACCGCATGCCGTGCTCCTCAACCCGAGCGGCGCCGGCCTCATGAACATGCACCTCGCGCAGAACGGCGACACGGTGCACGCCGCCGCCATCACCACCGCGCCGGCGCTCGGCTTCTTCCATTACGCGCGCTCGCTCGACGGCGGTCGCAGCTGGCCACTGCGCGAGGTACCGATCGGCCACATGCTGGCGCTCGACGGCCTCGCGGTGACCGGCGATCACGTCCACGTGTTCGGCCACGACCAGTTCGGCGGCCCCTACATCATGAACTCGCACGACGCGGGCTTCAGCTGGCAACCGCCGCTCCAGGTCAGTCAGCAGACGCTGCTGTCGTCGGTGGCCGTGCTGCACGCCGATGGCAACACGCTCAACATGCTGTGGACCGAGACCCGTACGGGCGGCCGGGCCTGGGCGAACCGTTCGCTCGATGGCGGCCTCACCTGGCAGCCCGCCGACACCGCGCTCGACGCCGGCCTGCCCCAGCTCGCCACGCCGCCCGACCACTCCATGCTGCTGCTCGGCGACGGCGTCGTGCTCAACGCATTCTGGGTCCGCAACGAGGCGGTGCCGGTCGTCGTGCAACAGCGCTCGCTCGACGGCGGCGCGAACTGGCGAACACAACCCGTGCGGCTGTACGCGGGATTCGTGATGCGCGGCGGCGGCGACGGCGCCGTGATCATGCTGCTCGATGCCACAGGCGCACTCCTCGGCTCTCGAGACCATGGCGCCAGCTGGACGCCGATCGCGGGGCACGGCATCGGTTACGTCGAAGACGTCGCCGTCAGTGCCACCACGGTGCTGCTCGTCGGCCGCCCGCGCACGAACTCGACATCGCCGTTGCTGATCCAGGCCTCGACCGACGGTGGCCTCACCTGGTTGCCGAGTCCGTATTCGGTCCCGGTCTACCGCCTCTACGAGGCCCGCGCACACGCCGCCGACGCCCTGTTCGTCCACGTGCACTACCGCGACATCCTGATGCCGAACGGCTCGGCGCTGCAATCGGACGACGGCGGCGTGCACTGGCGGCTCGTCACCGATCAGGCCGGGCGCGATCTCCACGTCGCACAAGACACCGCGATCGCGTTGACCAAGACCGGCTGGAACGGGCTCGATCACCTCGCCTGGGTCATGGCAGGTCACACTACTCTCGGCAATGGCACGGCCGGCACCGGCGGCATCGCGCCGGAGCTTGAAGGCGTCGGCCTGCCGGGCCTCGGCCGCACCTTCTCGCTCGCGGTCCATCGCAGTCGCGGTGGTGCGGCGGGACTGATCGGCGTCGCCTTCGCGCCGCCCGTGAACGTGCCGATCGGGTCGGCGACGTTGTACCTGACGGCACCGATCGTCCCGGTCCGGTTCCAGACGAGCGGCGCACCGGGAACCGCGGGCCAGGGTGAGTTCGCGCTGCCGATCGCGGTTCCGGCCGCGGCGGGCCTCGTCGGGATGCCGTTCACGAGCCAGGCGTTCGTGCTCGATCCCGTCGCCGCAGGTGGTTTCACCGCCACCGGTGCGGTCGAGACCTGGATCCGCTGAACGTCAGCTTCTCGAGTTCTCGTCGGGGGAGTTCCGGGTTGCCACAGGCGGGCGCCACCCATGCGCCTCGAGTCGATAGGCCCGCTGTCCTGCCTCGACTCCCGATCTGACCGACCTCTGCTGCGGCACGCGGACTCAGCGACTCAGCGTGTTCTTCGGCTGCACCCCGGCACCGTCGCCGGCACCGACTCGACAGGATCTGTTACCCTGCGGCATCAGTCTCCGGCCCGTACCACGAGCTCTCTGATGCGCCACCTGCTCGCGTCCCTCACCTTCATTCCCGCCATCCTCCCGGCCCAGGGCGTCGTGCCCCCGCTCGAGAACGGCCAGATCTACTCGCTGACGGGCCTGAGCAGCAGCGGGATGCCGGCTGCGAGCGTCGGCTTCGTCCACATGATCCACCTGCCCGGGGACCCGGCCAACGTGTTCTACTGCAGCGCCTGCGTGCAGGGCCTGTCGCCGGCCTACGGCGGCGCCGGCGGCGACGACATCGTCTGCGGCAGCTACGACGTCCTCACCGACCTGTTCACCCCCAACCTGGAAGCCGCGGCGCTGAACACGTACGAGGGCGAGGGCGGATTGATGCTGCACCACTCGGGCCTCTACGCCGTCTTCGATCGCGTCGCCCGGCACGTGACCGGATCGGCATGGCTGGCCGGACGATCTGCCATCGGCCAGCCGTGGCACATCATCGGCGAGATCGGCGGCCCGGCCGTCCCCGGCTGGCCCGCCATCTACCCGGCGCTCGCCGACCATCACGGGCATATCCAGCTGCTCTACACCGACTGGAACACCCGCAACATCGTGATGGCGCCGCTGAACCTGAGCTTCCCCTGGTCGCCCGGTCCGCCGGTGACGATCGTCGTGCCGCCGGCTTCGTCCAGCTTCATCGCCGCGGTGCAGCCCATCCCGGTGACCGATCCGAACGGCGAGTTGATCGGCGTGTCCCATTCGGTGCTCACGCTCCCGTTCTACGCCGACTCGGATCACTACGTGTCGCTCGACCTCGACCCGGGCACGCCGGCGCTGCTGACGCACGATACGCCGGGCATGACCTATGCCGGTGCCTTCGTCGGCGGCCGCTTCTTCGACGGCGAGTGGCCGCCGCTGGTCGGCGCGGCGCCGCTGATGTCGGCGCGGGAGGCCATCTGGTTCACGGGCGGGCGCGCGCCAGTCGGTGGGATGATGCACGTCCGGTTGTTCACCCCACCGACGACCGAGACCGAGGTCTATGTGTCCCTGTTCGCGATCGGCCCGGCGTTCTGGTCGACGGGCGTCCCGGTCCCGGGCATGCAGGGCCTGCTCGGGATCGACCCGGCCGGCGCCTGGGCGAGCGACCTGGTCCTGCACGACAACGACAACGGCGAGGCCCTGATCAGCTTCCCGGTGCCTAACCCAACTTCCGCAGTAGCTGGGCAGGTCGGACTGGAAACCAACGACTTAGGTCATTTGGTTGGCACTACACGACGGCGGCCTGGAGGGCCTTGGGGATTGCGAGCCGCCGCGGCA
>JAGQRA010000996.1 GCA_020425885.1 Planctomycetota bacterium
GAGGCGCACAGGCAGCGCATCGCGCGCGTCGACTGCCGCCCGTGCGTGCAAGATCAGATCGCCTGCGCCGTTCTGGCCTTCGGGTCGTAGCTCCACGCCTTGCCGGTCCACATCGAACGCGCGGCGAGGTCGACGATGACCATGACCTTGGCGCCGAGCTCGACCTGGCTGCGATTGGGGGTGCGGGTGCGGATCGAGTCGATCCAGTTGACGCGCAGCTCGTCCTGGTCGTCGCGGAACACCTTGCACTGGATCTTCTGCTCGTCGACCTCGTCGGCGAAGATCCGCTGCGGGCGCAGGACGACGTCCTCGCTGCCGAGGAACAGCGTGGCCTTGTGACCGCGCACCATCACCGGCATGCCTTCCTCGTTGCAGGTCGAGCCGGCGACCGTCATCACGTGGCCGGTCTCGAACTCGATCGTCAGGTTGACCTGGTCGTGGTTCTCCATCGCCTTGTCGATGATGTGCGAACCGCTGGCGATGACGCGGACCGGCCAGCCCTGATCGATCGCCATGATCAGCGGCGTCATCTGGTGCACCAGCAGGTCGCCGATGATGCCGGTCGAGTAGCGCTTGTAGCGCCGCCAACGCGCGTAGACCTTGGGATCCCATGGCGCCTTGCCCGATGGCCCGCACCACGATTCCCAGTCGAGATTCACGCCGGGCTCCCACTTGTCGTCGATGGCGTAGTAGTTCCACTCGCCGTCCTTGCTGTTGCGGCAGTACGAGGTCTGCGACCAGGTCGGCGCGCCGATCTCGCCGGCGGCGATCAGCCGTTGGGTCTCGATGTAGCGCTCCTGCATGATGTACTGCGTCCCGACCTGCAGCAGGCGATCGGGGTTCTGCTTGACGACGTCCCACAGCCGCAGCGCGTCGGCGAGGTGGTAGGTCATCGGCTTCTCGCAGTAGACGTCCTTGCCGGCGAGGATCGCGTCTTCGGCCATCTTGGCGTGCCAGTGCTCGGGCGAGGCGATCAGGACACCGTGGATGTCCTTCCGGGCCAGCAGCTCGGTGTAGTTGCCGTAGGTGAGGACCTCCTGCCCGGGCTGCTTGTCGGCGCACTGCTTGCGCGCGCTCTCGAGCCGCGATTGGCAGACATCGGCCAGGGCCACGATGCGCATGTCGAAGCGCTGCTGCCCCTGCAGGCGGAGGAAGGCGTTGCAGTGGGCGGTGCCCATGCCGCCGGTGCCGATGACCCCGATCCGGATCGGATCACCTGGCCGCAGCGTCGCTCCGGGGGCGGCGGCAGGGATCGGCGCCGTGTTCTGCAGGTTGAGGAACAGCGGCGCGGTGCCGGCGACGGCGGCGGACTGGAACAGGAAATCGCGTCGCGAGGGCGCGGGACGAGGTTCGTGTGGAGTGGTCATGGGCGGCGATCCTCAGGTGGGAGCTCCTGGCATTGTCACCGTCGCCGTGACCGGGTGCGATCCGAATGCCCGGGAAAAGCGTCTTCGGCGCCGTGGTCGCCGCGGCTTCGCTACGTCGATCGGCCACTTGCCGGTTCCGTCATGGAACTCGAACATCACCCCGCGGCGTGTGACGCCGCCACTTCCCATGCTGTCCGCCAATACGTGCCTGATCTCGGCGCTGGTGGTGGCCAATGCGGCCGTCGCCCAGCGCTTCCACCTGCGCAGTCCCAATGACTACAAGCAGACCGCGGATGACAACGCCGCGACGTTGCTGAACGCGCGGCTGGAGCGCGGTGAGATCACGCTCGCCGCGGAGGGCCGGAGCGGGCGGTTGCGGGCGCTGCTGCGGGCCCTGTCGGTGCCCGAGTCGAGCCAGATGCTCGTGTTCAGCAAGACCAGCCTGCAGCGCCATCGCATCTCGCCGCAGAACCCGCGCGCGGTCTACTTCGGCCCCGACACCTATGTCGGTTGGGTGCCCGGCGCCGCGGCGCTCGAGGTCGCGGTCGGCGACCCGAAGCTCGGCATCGCATTCTACAAGCTGCCGCAGGGTGATGACGTGCCGCCCCGTCTGGAGCGCGATGACTCGTGCCTCCGCTGTCACGCCAGCACCTACACCGAGGACGAGCCGGGCCTGGTGTTGCGATCGGTGTTCCCGGACGAAGGCGGCGATCCCATCGCCGGCGCCGGCGAGGCCGACGTCTCGATGCGGGCGCCGATGGTCGAGCGTTGGGGAGGCTGGATCGTCACCGGCCACTTCGCCGGCGAGCATCGCGGCAACGGCATCGCCTTCCGCGGCGAGGATGATCGCTGGCAGGTCCACAGCCAGCCGGCGGAGGACCTCAACGCGTTCGCGGCCGACTTCAAGGCCGAGGACTACCCGATGCCGACCAGTGACATCGGCGCGCTGTTGGCGCTCGAGCAGCAGGTGACCCTGCACAACGTGCTGGTCCGGTCGATGCTGCAGATGCGCTGTCTGCAGGAGGGGGATGCGGCGCTCAACGAGATGCTCGGTGAGAGCGGCGAACGCGAGCAGACCGCCCGCATCGCCGACCGCCTGGCCAAGGAGATCACCGAGCAGCTGTTGATGGGCCGAGAGGCTTCGCTCGCCGAGCGCGACGCCGCGCCGCTGCCGGCCTTCGCCCGCGACTTCGCCGCGCTCTGGCCGCGGGACGCCAATGGCACCCGACTCGGGCAACTAGACCTGCGGCAACGGCTGTTCGTGCTGCCGATGTCGCCGATGGTGCATTCGCCCGCGTTCGCGAGATTGCCCGATGCGCTGCGGGAACGCGTGCTCGTTCGTCTGCGCAAGGCCCTCGCGCGGGGGCGTCTGCCGGCCGGTGTGACGATGACGCGTGAGCAACGCGAGGTGCTGGATGCCCATCTCGCCGCGACGCTGCCCGGATACGGGAAGTAGGGACGGCGGATCGGGGTGCCGCGAGGGCAGCGCCTACGAAAGAGCCCGCGCCGGGGCGCGGGCTCGTTCGTCTGTCCGGGGCCCGATGGCCGGGCTGGCTGGTTAGCGGTTGTGAACCAGCTCGACGTCGGCCGTGCGGCCAGGGCCGTGGCAGATGGCGCACGACTCCAGGGCGTTGCCGATGTCACTGCGGTTGGTGTATGGACCGCCGATCGGAACCGTGAGCAGGCCGCCGTTCTGCGTCATGTGTGCCCACGCCGCCGTGCTGGTGTGGCAGTAGAAGCAGCTCGACGCGGTCGGCGAGTTCACCCAGTCGGTCGAGTTGGGCATGTTGGTGCCGAGTCGGGCCGTGGCGACCGCCGCCGGGTCCGCGTCGAGGCCGTTGGGCTGGCCGGTGGTGCGGACGGTGGTGCCGAGCAGATCGTCGGCCAGCGGCAGCTCGTAGCTGTCGCCGTCGTGGCAGAGCGCGCAGTTGTTGGTCGTCGCCGGGAAGGTCACCTCGGACCAGTTGTAGTAGATGCCGCCGTTGCGATTGCGGACGTGTTCGAAGTCACGCGTGCGGACACCGTTGGAGTGGATGCCGTGGATCATGTCCTTGAAGTTCTGGGCATCCTCCGGGGCCGTGAACCAGGCCGCCTGCTCGCGACCGCTGCTGCTCAGGTTTGGCACGTGGCACATCACGCAGATCATGTCCGAGCCGAACGTGAACACGCGGTTGCCGCCGTGGCCTTCGAAGAACTCGTGACACGACGCACACTTGCTGGTGTCGACGACCGTGCGCCGTTCGTCATCGTTCGTCACCGCCACCACGGCCGATGCCGTGTGCAGCGAGACGTCGCTGGAGCCATTGCCGGTCAGGTCCTGCTGCAGGTAGCTCTGCAGGCCGACCGCGCGCAGGGTCGCGCCGACCGGGAACTGGCTGCCGCTGTCGGTGATGACGGCGGTCATGACGCCGGATCCCGAGTCGAAGCTCAGCGTGCCGACCGGAGACGACGACGCGATCGGGCTGAAGCTGTTGAGCCCGACGCTGATCGGCTGGGCATCGTCCTCGTCGAAGTTGTTGTAGTCCTTCGGCGCGCTGATGCCGTCCTGCGACTTGGCGTAGGCGAGCAGGAGGCCCGGGTAGCGGAACGGCGTGCCGGCGTTGCCGAACTCGAGCGGCAGGTTGGTGACGTCGAGCGGCGTGCCGTCGCTGAGGATCTTGAAGTGGATCGTGACGTTGTTGGAACCGTCGACGGTGGCATCGATCATCTCGTAGGTGATCGTGTGCTGACCGGTGAACAGCTCCGGGTTGTTCAACGTCGCGTTGGCCGAGGTGTGCTTCTCGGCGATGTCCTCCGGCAGGTGGCAGCTCCTGCAGAGCAGGTTGTTGTCCTGCGGCGGGCCCGTGTGCGTGTTCATCGCATGGGCGTTGAAGATGTCGTGGCAGCCGTCGCACGCCACGATGTTCGGCAGGTTGCGCCAGTTGTCGGCCTGCGGCGTCTCGGCGTCGTCGGCGTTGTGGCACTTGCGGCAGTTGATGACCTCCTGCGGATAGGTGACCTCGGCGAAGGACTGGGCGCCGTGCAGGACCGCGAAGTCCCCGGAGTTGTGGATCCGGTGGATCATGAAGGCGAAGGTGCCTTCACCTTCGGCCAGATCCTGGTTGTGGCATTGCACGCAGTACTCGACCTTGTGGCGGCTGCCGTGGAACCGGAGGTCGCTGTGACACTCGTTGCAGCTCGACATCACGGCGATCTTGCGCGTGAGGGTGACGGCGCTGCCGTCGGGCACGAAGTCCAGCCAGAGGTTCTGTTCCTCGAGCGGGACCAGCTGTGTCCTGCCGACCTGGCCGGCGATGCGGTGCGTCAGGGTCGGCTCGTAGGTCACACCGGACACCGCCGTGACGTCGGTGTTGAACGTGAAGGTGTAGCTGCCGTCGTTGTTGTCGACCAGGCTGGCGCCGTTGTCGTAGTCGGGCTCGCCGGTGGTCCCGTCGCGGACGTAGGCGACCCAGCGGTCGGGATCCCCGCCCTCGCCGGGAACGAGCTTGGTCAGCGTGAACCTGACGAAGTTGTGGTAGCCCTCCCAGTACGGCACCAGGCCGACGATCGGCAGGCCCTCGGCGGTCTTGATGGTGAACGTGACGACCGGCGGGCTGGCGATGGAGACCGCCGTGATCTCGCTCACGACGTCGAGCTGCTCGAGCACGTCGAAGGAAGTCGTGGTGGCGTCGAAACCACCGACAGGCCCGGCAGGCCCCGCAGGTCCGGCGGGCCCGGCCGGTCCCTGGGCGCCATCGCTGTTGGAGCATCCCAGCGGCAATACCGCGGCGAGGCTGAGAAGCAGGCCGGTGCCTGCCCTGAGACTTCTACGACTCATCGTTTCTGGCTCCTTGAGGGGGGATGTGATCGGTTGTCGAGAATGCGGGCGGCTCCCGGGAAGCTGCTGATCGGAGCTTGGTCGGGGGCCTAGATGCGTTGTCTGACGGGGATTGTAGCTATCGACATGGTGCGGACGATTGGCTTTGATCGCGCTCCAACTACGCACTCCTGGGGTGGCTCGACCTCAGAATGCGATCACTGCGCAGCCTACCTGGACCGAGGTGCGTATTGCTCCGCCCATCTGCCACCGGGCGGTCCCCGTTCGGGTCGGTCTTCGGACGAAGGTGGCCCGGGTGGTATGTTCCGCTGCCATGGTGTTACGCACTGTGGTTGCAGGGTTCGTCGCGGTCGCGGCGCTCGTCGCGCAGGCGCCGCCGGGCTTCAAGACCTACGAGAACAAGCTCGCCGAGCTCGCCTTCTACTACCCGGTCGCGTTCAAGGAAGTTCCGGTTCCGCCGACCGAGCAGACCCTGGTCGCGCGCTACGTGCTCGCCGACAAGCCGCGTGAGCTGAAGAAGGTCAGCGATCAGGTCTACAAGGCGGTGGAGCCGCAGATCCTCGTCTATCGCTTCGCCCTGCCGACGGTGTTGACCGGGGCCGCCGCCAGCGCGCCGGCGGCAGACGACAAGCCCGCGACCGTGCGCGAGGCGATGGAGGAGCGGAGTCGCGTGTCGTCGTGGGAGGAGTTCGTGAAGCGCTTCCAGCAATGGCGCCTGGTCGAGGA
>JAGQRA010000997.1 GCA_020425885.1 Planctomycetota bacterium
ATAGAAGCGCTGCGGCGGTCTCCGGAACGCCGGGCATCGACGGTTCGGGCACCGCACGGGGACGAAATCGAGTTCGGACATCTGGTTGGCTCCTTCCGGGCCTCGCGGCCCGACCAACCCTCTGTGTTCCGCATTCGCCAGCCGTTACAGGTTTCCCCACTCGAGACATCAGTTCTGATCGGAACGACGTACCGCGCCGCGCTGTCGCCGCAGTTCGCGCCCGTGCTCTCGTTCGGCATGCTCGGCATCGGCGACACCGCGTGGATGGGCGGCCCGCTGCCGCGGGGCCTCGGCGGCTACGGCATGCCGGGCTGTTCGCTGTTCATCGAGCCGCTGCTCGGGGAGATCGTGCCGAGCAACGGCTGGAGCATCCCGATCCCGAACCACCCGGGCTTCGTCGCGACGCCGCTCTGGCTGCAAGCGTTCCCGTTCGATCCTGGCGTCAACGCCGCCGGCGCGATCGAGACCAACGCGTTGAAGCTGGAGTTCGGGGCGCAGTGACTGCTGACCTGATCCTGCCCCGCCCGTTCCCTCCGCAAACTCAGCCGAGCCGATTCGAGGTCGAATCCTGACCTGCGCCAGCGCACGCAAAGTTCGCCTCGCTCCGGTATCGTGCCGTGCCTTGCCACCGAACGATCCGCGCGCCCTGCCGGCGCCGTCCCTTTCGCTCAACCCCAAGTCCGGATCCATGCTCCTCCCGCGCCTCGTCCCCGTTCTCTTCCTCACCGCCGGCGCTGCCCTCGCGCAGGTCACGCGCGAACAGTTCGCCGCCATCAAGCAGGAGGGGCTCGAGCGTTCGCAGGTCATGGCGCACCTCGACCACCTCACCAACCGTATCGGACCGCGGCTCACGTCGTCGGACAACCTGACGGTCGCCGGCGAATGGGCTCGCGACACGTTCCGGTCCTTCGGTATCGACGACGCGCACCTCGAGCAGTGGGGCACGTTCCCGGTCGGCTTCAACCGCGGTCCATGGTGGGGGCGCATGACGAAACCCGAGGCGATGGAACTCGAATGCAATACCGACGCGTGGACTGCCGGCACGCGCATGCCTTCGCGCGGCCCGCTGCTCGCGGCCCCGAAGAACGCGGAGGAACTCGCCGCCCTCGCCGGCAAGCTCGCCGGTGTCTGGCTGATCGATCCGCCGCGCGGTGGGTTCCTCGACGAACTCTCGGCGGCGATGACGAAGGCGGGCGCGTTCGGGTTCGTCGCCGGTGGTCGCAGCGACCTGCTGATCACGGGTGGTCGCTCGAACGTCGACATGGACGACCTGCCCGTCCTGCCGATGGTCCGGCTCGCCAGGGACAGCTATGCCGCGCTGCACTCGCGGCTCGCGGCCGGCGAGCAGGTCGAGGTCGAATTCGACATCCGCAATCACTTTCGCCGCGGCCCGATTCCGCTCTACAACGTGATCGCCGACATCCCCGGCACCGAGTTCCCCGACGAGTACGTCGTCGTCGGCGGGCACCTCGACAGCTGGGACGGCGCGACGGGCACGACCGACAACGGCACGGGCAGCGCGACGACGATCGAGGCCGCGCGCATCCTGCAGGCGATCGGGGCCAAGCCCCGGCGCACGATCCGCTTCATGCTGTGGAGCGGCGAAGAGCAGGGTCTGCTCGGCTCGCGGGCGTGGGTGCAGGAGCACAAGGACGAGATGCAGAAGTACTCGGCGTGCCTCGTGCACGACGGCGGCACCAACTATCTGTCGGGCATCGCCGGCATGCGCGAGATGCGACCGCAGCTCGAGACCGTGTTCGCGCCGATCCTCGGCCTCTCGCCCGAGATGCCGTTCGAGATCCGCGAGATCGAAGCCTTCACGCCGATCGGCAGTGACCACGAGTCGTTCACCGCCGCGGGCGTGCCGGGGTTCTTCTGGGACCAGCACGGGCGTGCGGACTACCGGCACACGCACCACACGCAGTTCGACACCTACGACGCGGCGATCGAGGAGTACCAGCGGCACTCGTCGGTGGTGATCGCCACCGGCGCGCTCGGTCTCGCCAACCTGCCGGCGATGCTGACGCGCGAGAACATGAAGGTGCAACGCTTCGGTGCCGGTCGCGGCGGCGGCCGGCGCGGCGGCACGCGGTTGCTCGGCGTGCAGCTCGCGGACGACGGCCTCACGATCACCGGGGTCGTCGACGACGGCATCGCGGCCAAGGCCGGTATGCAGGCCGGTGATCGCCTCTTGAAGATCGGCGACACGGCGATCGGGTCGCTCGACGAGCTGCGGTCGGCCATGCGGGCCGCGAGCGCGAAGACGAGCATCACCTGGAAGCGGGGGAGCTCGGAGATGACGGTGCAGATCACGTTCGCGCGGTGAGGTCGCGCTGCCGGCGCTCGCCCATCAGAGGCTCACCTGCCAGCCCAACCGGATCCTCGGCTCGGCCACCGGCGGCGTCGTATCGCCCGACCAGGGCCCGCCCGACTGGCCGTGGTCACCCTCGTGGCAGAAGGTCGTGTAGCGACCGTCCATCTCGGGGGTCGAATCGAATTCGTCCCACGGCAACACGAAGAAGTTGACCTGGCCGAGGAGAATGCAGCGGGCACCGCTCTGCGTCGGCAGCAGTGCGCCGGTGATCGATCGGAAGGTACGGAACGTCCAGTCGGTGGCGGGCGTGTACTCGGCCGAGTACTGAGTGTCGGTGTCGTTCCAGTAGTCGCCGAGGAACGGCGCCTGGCCGACGTAGTTGTTGCCGGCGCCGAGGTCGCGGTCGGCGACGAACGAGTACTGCAGACTCTGGATCGCGTCCATGAGCGGGATGTCGGCGTCGACGGACTGCCAGGTCAGCAGGTAGCGTCCGGGCACCATCGGCCGCGGCAGCTCGGGAACGAGCGTGAGGCCGTTGGCGCCGGCGCCGGGTGGGAAGGCCGCGTTCGGTCCGGTGAACGCGTTCTCGAGCTGCGTCTGGTCGAGGTCGACGACGATCGCGCCGACCTGGAAGGTCTCGGTCTTCGCATCGGGGATCCGCGCCGGGATGCTCAGGTTGGAGTTGTTGCGCGGCAGACCGGTAGGAGTCGCGAGCGTGTACTGCATGAAGTTCGCGATCGGCATGCCGATGACGGTCTCGGCGATCTGCTGCGGCGGGATGACTGGCGCCGGCGGGCACAGGTTCCTGACCTTGATCGAACGCGCCGACTCCTGGCCGTACGACGCCCGGCTGTCGTTCCGGACCCCTCGCACCGCGATTTTCAACGAGATCGTGACCTCGGTGAAGTCGCAGCCGTCGAGGAATATCGAGATCGTCGATTGGCCGAACGGCAGGCTCGCGGTGCTCGGGATGCTCAGTCGTGCGGGTGTCCCGGCCGTTCCGCTGTACTCGATCTCGGTCTCGAGGCTCGCGGGGTCGAGGAAGCCCCGGAAGTAGCTCTCGTTCAAGAAGACGTCGAAGTCGCCGATCTTGCCGGGCACCTGGCCCGGATCGCAGCAGAGTTCGATGTCGTCCTCGCGGATGTCGATGGTCGCAGTCGAAGCGCTGCCGCGGTGGCATGCAGCGCCGAACGACAGAGTGGCCAGGACTGCGGTGGAGATGATCGGATGCTTCATCGGTTGGGCTCGGGTTCAGCCACCCAGGCGCGATCTGGCTGCGCATACCGCCAATATTCTTGCAGCCCGCACACCGGTTGCTTCCACGACCGCTTGCCCGCGCCTAGCGCACGACGCCGCCGGCGGCCGGGCTGGTCTGCACGGGGGCGGTCAGGCCGGCGAAGCCCTGCAGCCACACGGTGCGATCGATGAGGGCGACGTTGCCCGGGATGGGCCAGTTCGCTACCGCAGCGCCGCCGCCATCCGCGACCAGCAGCCCTGCCGGGAACGCCCCCGGCCCCAGCAGCAAGGGCTGTTGCAGCAGCGCCAGCGGCCGGAGGTTGAGCGACAGGCTGGCGCCGACGCCGATCACCTCGGAGGGCGCGCTGCGGAAGTTCAACGTGAAGGTCCCGCCCGCTAGGATCGGGGCGACCCGCGCGATACCGAGCAGCGGCGCGGCGGGCAGGCCGCCGCAGTTCGGCGTCAGGGTGGTGCGCGCCATGCCGCCCGCCGTGCCCGTGCCGGCGATCGGGCAGAGTACCGGACTGCTCGTGACGGTCGAGTCGCTGAGCCACAGGGTGTTGCCGGTGCCGGCGACGATGGCGGGCACGCCGGGGCTGGGTTGACCGCCCGTGATCACGCAGTTGCTGGCATGGAACAGCGAGCCGAGCAGCCTCACGGCCGGGACCGCGGGCCCGCTCGCCAGCGGGCCGAGAATCGTCGAGTCGACGGCGGTCACCGTCGTGTTGTACGCGGTGAGTACGCCCATCATGGTCGACGACCCGATCGTCACCTGCAGCGTGCATTGTTGCAGGTGGACGGGCCCGCCGATCGCCTGCAGGGCGTCACCACCGGCCATCACGACCGAGCAGTCGTCCAATGTCACTGGGCCCCGCTGCACGAGCAGACTGGCGATGAAGGTGAGTCCGACGAGGTGCAGGGTCTCGCCGGACGGCACCGAGATCGGCACCGAGTAGAGGTAGCCGATCACTGTCACCG
>JAGQRA010000998.1 GCA_020425885.1 Planctomycetota bacterium
ACCCGTACGGAGATCCGACCGGGGTCTGGAGAAAGGAAGCGGGTTCGGTACTCCAGACTCAGTCGGCTGCGTAGCCGGCGATGCCGGCTGATGCGGCGAGGCGTTCGGCGCCGGAGAGCTGCAGGAACATGGGCCACGCCGCGGCGAATCGGGGAGCGCGGTCGGTCATCCAGGCGACGGCGCGATCGGTGATGACGAAGCGGGCTCCGGCCTGCCTGGCCTGGCGATGCAGCATCGACAGCCAGGCGGTGATCTGCTCTGGCGTCGGTTCGAACCGGACCTCCTGCTGGATGGCCAGCAGGTCGTCGTATTCCTTGCGCGCGACCCGCAGATCCAGATTCGGATCGGCGAGGAAGGCACCGTCCATCTCGGGGAAGTCGGCGACGAAGAACCTGGTCGGCCGCTCGCGCGCCATCGCCACGGCTGCCTGCCCGAACGCGCGGTCGGGCGGCTCGCGGCCGGGCTCGCCGCGGAAGGCCGCACCGCACGCTACGGTGACGGCGAACAGCACCAGCCACCATCGCCGCGGCACGCTGCGCATGGCGATCAGGATGCCCGGCACGAGGAATGGCAGCAGATAGGCGCCGCGTTCGTCGGTCCAGGCATGAACGAGCGCCACCGTCGCCAACAGGTAGACGAGCAGTACGAGGTGCAGCAGCAGCGCGGCCGCGCGCGTACCGCTGACGAACATCGCGATCAGGACCGCGACCGACAGCGGCGCGAACGGCTGCAGCCACTCGTGCAGGGTGGTCGGCCAGAACTGCGTCGCCAGCTCCATGCCCTCGGCCCAATGCAGCAGATACTCGAGCGGGTTGGCCGGCATCGCGGTCGCGTCGAACTGCGCGGCCATGCCGAGGACCGATTGCGGCAGGTGCCCGCAGGTGCGGATCGTCGCGAACAGCCCGCCCCAGACCGCGGTGTGGACGATCGCGAACCAGACCGCGGCCCCCAGCACCCAGCGCATGCCGCGCTCCCGACCGCGCCAGACGAGGGTGGCGAACACGGCCGGGACCAGCATGTGCCCCGTCGCATGCATGACCGTTGCCACGCCGGTGAACGCCCCGGTCGCGACGGCCCAGCGCGCACCGCCGGTGCGCAGCCAGTGGACCATCGTCAGGCCGGCCCAGACCATCACCGCGGCGAAGGCGGCGTGCAGTTCGATGACCGTCGCGTGATGCCAGAGGGCCGGTGACACGATGGCGACCGCCGCCGCATGGCGCGCCGCCCGCGCCTCGCCGTTCACGACCGCCGCGATGCGGTGGATGCCCGCCACCGTCACCGCACCGCCGAGGATCGACAGCACGCGCAGCACGCCGTAGGCATCGGCACCGAGCGGTGCGAGCAAGGTGCGCAGGCCGCGGGCCACGACGAGGTAGCCGGGGTGCTGGGCGTGAACGGCGCCCGCCTCGTCGAGCCAGAGCACGAACCATCGCCAGTCGGTTCCGTGCAACGCGTCCTGCCAGGTCATGGCGTAGACGATCGCAGCGAGCGCGGCCCAGGCGAACGTCGACGACAGCGCCCGATCGCGTCCGATGCTGACTTCACTCGCGGTCATCGCAGGCCGCAGAGGGTAGCTAGCCGGCTTCCGGGACACTACCTTGGTTCGTCCGCATGGCAGCCGACGACGCCAAGATCACGAAAGCCCGACGCCGGCAATTGCGCGCGTTGGCGAAGGCGCTCGGCCATGACTTCGCCGACCTCGGTCTGCTCGATCGCGCCCTGACCCACTCCTCGATGAGCAACCTCGGCGAGCGCAGCTACGAGCGCCTCGAGTTCCTCGGCGACTCGTTCCTCAACTTCGCGGTAGCCGAGGTGCTGTTCCGTTCCGAGCCCGAGGTGGCCGAGGGCCGGCTGACCGAGACGCGTTCGCGGTTCGTCAGCCAACCGCCTCTGGCCGAGGTCGCCAGCCGCCTCGGCCTCGCCGACAATCTGCGCCACGGCAAGGGCCTGCGCCAGAGCGAACGCCAGAGCGAACGCATCCGCGCCGACCTCGTCGAAGCGGTCCTCGGCGCCATCCTCGTCGACGGCGGCGTGCGCTCGGCCCGGGCCTTCGTCAGGCGGCACGTGCTGCCCAAGCGCGTCGCCATGCCCGAGCCGTTGCAGGTCGTCAAGGACAGCAAGACGGCGCTGCTCCATTACTGCCAGCACCACAAGCTCGGCCAACCTCGCTACGAGCTGGTCGAGACGACCGGCCTGCAACACGAGCAGGAGTTCCGGGTCCGAGCGCGACTCGACGACGGCCGCAACCGGGAGGCGATCGGCCGCACCAAGCGCGCCGCCGAGAAGAGTGCAGCCGCCCTCTTGCTCGAGAAGCTCGAGGCATCGATACATCGCTGAAGCCGATTCGCGGGCGCGCCCACCACCACACATCATGACCACCATCGCCATCCTCGGTACCGGGCTGCTCGGCTCGGGCTTCGTCGAAAACCTCCTGCAGAAGGGTCACACCGTGCGGGTCTGGAACCGCACGGCCAGCAAGCTCGAACCGCTGACCGACAAGGGCGCGATCGCCGCCGCCGACCCGGCCGCGGCCGTGCGCGGCGCCACCCACGTCCACCTCGTGCTGTCCGAAGATGCCGCCGTCGACGAGGTGATCGCGGCGCTGCGGCCCGGACTCGGCGCCGGCGTGCCGGTGATCGACCACAGCACCAACCTGCCGCAGAAGGTGGCGCAACGCTTCGCCGACCTGCGCGCGGCCGGCGTGCACTACGTCTCGGCGCCGGTGTTCATGTCGCCGCAGAACGCGCGCGACGCCAGCGGCATGATGCTGCTCTCGGGACCGACGGCCGATTGCGACGCGCTCGAGCCGCACCTCGCCGCGATGACCGGCAAGGTGCTCCGGTGCGGCGAGCGGCCCGACCTCGCGGCGGCGCAGAAGCTGTCCGGGAACTCGATGTTCTTCGCCATGGCGGCGGCGATGCACGACGTGCTCGCCATCGGCCGCGGTTGCGGCATCGACGATGCGACCATGCTGGGGCTGTACGACGTCTACCCGATCGGACGGTCGCTGCCGTGGATCGGCGCGCGGGCCGCGGCCGCGGGCCA
>JAGQRA010000999.1 GCA_020425885.1 Planctomycetota bacterium
CAGCTACATCAACGAGTACCCGTTCCCGAGCCCGGTGTTCGTCGGCGGCGGCCCCGCCGTGCCGGTCGGCCCGATGCCCGCACCGGCGGCGATGCTGCTGCCGGCACCGCACGGCTCGATCGCGTTCGACGACACCACCGGCATCGTCTACACGACGAACGGCGTCGGCACGATCCAGCGCTCGTGGTATCCGCGTCTCGGCTGCGTGCCGCCGGCCGTGGTGCTGCCGGCGCTGCCGATCCCGGCCGGCGTCGGGCCGATCTTCGGCATGGCCGTCGATTCGGTGACGAAGCACATCTTCGTCAACAACGGCGCCACCATCTTCCGGCTCAACCCGATGGCAGGCATGGCCGTGGTCATGGCCTGGGCGACCGGGGTGCCGAACCTCACCGACCTCGAGTTCGACCCGGCGCTGCCGGGCCAGCTGTTCGGCGTGAGGGGCGGCGGCGGCATCGTCAACTACAACGTCGGCGGCGGCATCCTCGGCATGATGGGGCCGAGCTACGTCGTGCCCGCAGGCGGCATCGCGGTCGGTCTGGCCCTCGACCAGAGCAGCCCGGTCGGCGCGCCCCACTTCTTCACCCTGTGGGACAACGGTCAGATCTACAACCAGAACCTCGCCGCACTGCACACGACCGTGCCGGCCAACAACCGCGGCCTCTGCTTCATCGCCGCCGCGCAGGTGCTGCCCGGCGCCGGCGCGATCGGCGGCGTGGTACCCGAGATCCGCACCTCGGCAATGTGCGTCACCGGCACCGGCTTCGGCTTCGAGATGTGTAACGCGCCGGCCGGCACCTGGTCGGGCCTCGCGCTGAAGGTCGGCGTGCCGGGCGCGCCGGTCCCGCTCGGCGGCATCGGCACCTTCTGGCTGGCGGGCGGTTGGCTCGCCCCGCTGGTCTACTCGCCGACGACGACCGCGGCCTACCCGCTGCCGATCCCGGCCGGCCTGGTCGGCTTCCGCTTCTACGGTCAATGGATCGCCGACTTCTTCGCCTTCCCCGCCGGCAGCGCCTTCACCGATGCGCTGCAGGTCGAGGTCGCCAACTGAACGACGGTGCCGGGCGTTCGATGTCGCCGCGCATCAGCGGTGCGCGCGGACGCCGGCGCCGTCGGCGGCCAGCTTCGCGAGCAGCGTCCGCAGCTCGGCCGCCTTGTCGGGTTCCTCGGTCGCCAGGTCATGCTGCTCACCGACGTCGGTCGCCAGGTCGAAGAGCTGCTCGCGACCCTTGTTGCCGCGCGCCGCCACGTACTTCCAGTTGCCGAGCCGCAGCCCGAGCGTCCCCGCTTCTTCGATCATGAACGACAGCCCGACCGCGTCCTTGCCGAGGAAGGCATCGAGGGTGTCGCGGCTGTCGATGGCCTGCCCGGCGGAGAGCTCGGTGCCGAGCAGGTTGGCGAACGACGCCAGCAGATCGATCTGATTGACCAGCGCCGGCGACACCCCGGGCTCGATATGGCCCGGCCAGCGGATGACGAACGGCACCCGCGTGCCACCCTCGTAGATCTGGTACTTGCCGCCGCGATACGGACCCGACGCATCGTGGCCGCGATCGACCTCCTTGGTCGAGGTCAGCACGGTGGTGCCGTCCTCGTAGCCGTCGTCGTAGACCGGCCCGTTGTCGCTGGTGAAGATCACGATCGTGTCGTCGGCCAGACCGTGTTCGTCGAGGGCGGCGAGGATGGCGCCGGTCGCCCAGTCGAGCTGCGCCATCGCATCGCCACGGTACGAGAGCTCGGTGCGGCCGCGGAAGCGCGGGTTCGGCGCCCGCGGCACGTGGATGTCCTGCGAGCTGAAGTAGAGGAAGAACGGCTTGCCGCGCTGCTGCCTGGCCAGGAATTCACACGCCCTGGCGACGAACGTGTCGGCCATCGTCTCGTCGTCCCACACCGCGGCCTTGCCGCCCCACTGGAAACCGATGCGGCCGATGCCGTTGATGACGGAGTTGTCGTGACCGTGACTGCTCCGGTAGTAGGTCATCGCCTCGCGGCTCTGCTTGCCGTCGGGGAAGACGGTGCCGGCGAAGTCCGGCGGCCGCTTGCCGACGAACAACGGGTCCTTCGGATCGAGGCCGACGACGCGGTGGCCCTCGAGATAGACGCACGGCACGCGGTCGTTGGTCGACGGCATCAGGAACGAGTAGTCGAAGCCGATCTCGAGCGGTCCGGGCGCGACCTCGCCGTTCCAGTCGACGGCGGTCCGGCCGTCGCCGATGCCGAGGTGCCACTTGCCGACCACCGCCGTGGCGTAGCCACCGGCACGGAACAGCTGCGGCAGCGTGAACATGTCCGGCTCGATCGTCAGCGGCGCGTTCGGCGGCAGCACGTGGACGTCGTGACGGAAGCCGTGGATGCCGGTCAGCAGCGAGAACCGCGACGGCGTGCACGTCGCCGCCGAGCAGTGGCCATCGCTGAAGCGCAGCCCGGCCGCCGCCAGCCGATCGATGTTCGGCGTCGGGATGGCGGTCGCGCCGTAGCAGCCGACATCGCCGTAGCCGACGTCATCGCCGTAGATCAACACGACGTTGGGCGCTGGCTGCTGCGCCGAAACGGACGCCAGGGCCAGGGAGACGGCGAGCGCGAGGTGCGGGGTGTTCATGGCGGCCTCCACCCCGCGGTCCGTCTTGGATCGGCGAGGTGCGGGACAAGCCTCGCACCTCGCGGCCCCTACTTCAATTGCCGATGACCAGGCGCAGCGCGTTGCTGGTGGTCTTGCCCCAGACGTTGGCGTCGAAGTCGCCGGCGAACAGCTGGATGTAGATCGAACGACCCAGCAGTCCGGTGTTGGCCGCGATCGGCAGCGAGCTGGACCAGGTGCCCGACGCGCTCGCGAAGCCGTCGCGGACGATGTCGGCCCGGACCCGCAGGAAGCAGCTCGGCGCGCCGAACGGCGCCAGGTCGAAGGGCAGGGTCGCGCTGAGCCAGCTCGTGCTCGACTGTCCCTGCACGAACCACACCGGCTGATTCGGCATCAGGTTGGAGGCGGTCAGCGACACCGACTGGCCGATGCGCGGTTCGCTGGCGCCGAGCGCCGGCGTGCCGTTGCTGCCGGCGCAGCCGGCGCCGACGGAGGTGACGCTCGGTTCGTAGATCGACGTCGTCCACATGCCACGGCCGTGGGTGCCGAGCAGCAGCGTCGAGCTGTTGCTGAGGAAGCTGACCTCGATGGCGCAGACATCGGCCGGACCGTCGTTGGTGCCCGACCAGGTGGCGCAGCTGTCCGAGGTGCCGAACACGCCGACCTCGGTGGCGACGTAGTAGCGGCCGTTGAGGGTCGGGTGCTGGGCGATGCCGTTACACGGCGCGCTCGGCAGCCCGGTCGCACCGCTGCCGGTCACGTCGGTCCAGGAGCTGCCGTTGTTGGTCGTGCGGTGGAGGTTGTTGGTGCTGAAGCCGCCGGTGCAGACGAACACCGTGTTGACGTTGGTGCGATCGACGAGGATGCGGGTGATGGCGCGGTTGGGCAGCGGCGTGGTGCCGTTGTTGTCGACCTGGGTCCAGGTCGGCGACGTCGCCGTGCCGTTGCTGGTGCGATAGACCGAGCCGTTGTTGTGCCCGACCCAGATGATGTTCGAGTTACCCGGCGCCACGCAGATGGCGCTGACGTTCGAGCCGATCGTCGACTTGATGATGGCCCAGGTCGGCGTCGCCGCCTTGCAGTTGTTGCTGCGCCAGAGATTGCAGCCGCCGGCCAGCAGCCGGTTGACGTTGTTCGGATCGAGGATGAACGGCGGGATGAAGTTGGTGCAGGTGCCGGTATCGGTGAGTCCGGAGGTGATGCCGCTGGCCGAGGCGCCGCCGTTGGTCGAGCGGTGCAGGCCGAGGTTCTGGCTCTCGCCGTAGATGTAGTTCGCATCAGTCGGGTCGATCGCCGAGTAGCCGCCGTCGGCGCCGGCGGTCAGCGTCGCCGTCAGGCTGCCGAAGTTGATGGTGTGGGTGCCGTTGTCCTGGGTGCCGCCGGTGAGCCGGCCCGAGCCGTGACCGGCGACGCCGTGGTACTGGATCGTGCGGTAGTTGCCGTCGCGTCGGATCCAACCCGAGGTCGTCGTCGCGGTCGAGAAGTCGGACGTCCGCCAGGTGCCGCCGTCGGTGCAGACGTAGAGCATCTTGTTGGTCGAGCCGTTGAAGCCCGGATCGTTGGCGAGGAAGTGGACGTCGGAGTGCGGCGTGTTGGCGTTCATGCCGCCGTTGCTGATGGTCGTGAACGTGGCGCCGGCGTCGGTGCTGCGGAAGATCCGGGTGATGCCGACCACGAGGTTGTTGGAGTTGGTCGGATCACACCAGATGCAGTTGTTGTACCACATCTGCGCGCTCGAGATGCCGGTCGCCGAACGTGCGAACCAGGAGGTGCCGCCGTTGCTGCTGTACCACACCTCGCCGGTGCCGACGTTGACCGAGGCGTAGAGCCGATTGCTCAGGCTCGGCGCATAGGTGATCTCGATCCGGCCGGTGGTGCCGCTGAGACCGGAGGTGGCGTTGGTCCAGGTCACGCCGGCATCGGTCGAACGCGCCACGCGATGCGTGCTGCCGTCGATGCAGCTGGCGACCATGTTGTTCGAGTTGTTGGGGTCGAACAGGACCTGCAGGCAGCGGCCCGAACGCACCGTGGTCCAGGTCGTGCCGCCGTCGACCGAACGCCGGATCGCGCCCGAGGTCGCGGCGATCACGATCTGCGAGTTGACCGGCGAGATCGCGATACGGTTGACGCTGCCGAACCCGCTCGTCGCGGACAGCTTCGTCCAGGAGCTACCCTGGTCGGTGGTCTTCCAGATACCCTCGCCGGCGATGGCGTCGAAGTTGCCGAAGCCTTCACCGGTGCCGGCATACATCACGTTGCTGTTCGTCGGAGCCATCGCCAGACAGCCGATGGCCAGGTTGCCCATCCAGTCGTCGAGCGGGTACCACGAGGCGCCGGAGTTGTCCGAGCGCCAGATGCCGCCGCCGACCGAGCCCGCCCACATGCGCGAGGTCGTGGTCGGGTGGATCACCAGCGCGCGGGTGCGGCCGCCCATGTTGCTCGGGCCGCGCTCGGTCCAGGAGTAGCGGCCGATGCCGCCGCCGTCCTGCATGTCCCAGTAGTCGGCGTTCGCCTTCGCCTCGCGGCGCGCGTTCTGCAGCGCCATCGGGCCCGGCAGATTGCCGTTCTCGTCACGCCATCGCAGCAGGCGCATCTCCTCGCTCGCCGCCGCACCATGAAGCGGAACACCCTTCGAAACCGCCTCGGTCGAGACGTCCGGCGCAACGGGCTTCGGGGCAGGACTGTTGCATGCGGCCACCAGGGCGGCCAACGGGATCAGGTAGCGGAGTTGCATGGTTTTCCTCGACGGGTTCCTGTCAGTTTGAGCGATGACCGCGCCCGCCGGCAGGCAAGCACCTTCGCGATTCCCAGAGCATCGCCAATCGATGGCCGCGATCGCGGCTCAGTCTAGCGAAGAATCGATTCGACGCGGCTGCCCCCGGCCGAGATCATGATTCTCCGGACCGACAACCGACACCGGAGACCGAGCCGAAGCGATCCGCCGCAACCGGCGAACAACGCATGCGCCGCCGCCGGACTGCGTAGACTGCCTCCCCTGACCCAAGGAGTACCCTTGCCCCGCTACGATCGCCTGTTCCTGCTCTCCGGCCTGCTGGCCCTCGCCACTGCGCCGCTCATCGCACAGCAGGGCAGCAAGCCCGGCGCCGCCGGCAGCGTTCGCGTGACCCCGGCCGAGGTCACGTTGCCGATCGGGCAAACCGTACGGCTGCAGGCCGAAGCGCTCGACGTCGGTGGTCGCCCCATCGCAGCCGAGATGCTGTTCCTGTCGCTGGCGCGACGCTCGGTCAGCGCCAGCTCGGACGGTGAGCTGAAGGCGCTGCTGCCCGGCCGCTTCGAGGTCATCGTCCGCGCCATGCTCGAGACCGGGCGCGGCCCCGAGGCCAGGGTCATCGTGACCGTGCCGCAGCCCGATCCGGCGCGCATCGCGTTCGACCAGGCGCCGGCCGAGCTCTACGTCGGCACCGGCGTACGCGTCACCGCCGTGGTGACCGACGACAACGGCGTGCCGCGCGCAGATCTGCCGGTCACTCTGGCGAGCAGCGACGACGCCGTCTTCGCGGTCGACCCGTTCGGTAACCTGAGCGCGCGCCGCCCCGGCACGGCCGATCTCGTCGCGACCGGTGGCGGACTCGAACAACGACACCACGTCGAGGTGCTCGAGAACCCGGTGACCCGCCTCGAGCTCGCGGCCAGCAGCGATCGCGCCCGCACCGGCGATGTCGTCCACTTCACCGCCGCGCTCACGAACGGCCGCGACGAGGCGGTCGACGGCGTGCCGGTGCTGTTCACGTTCGTCGCCACCCCCGACGATCACCTCGGCAACGCGGCGACCGGCCAAATCGAACAGGACGGCCGCTTCGTCGCCGAGGCGCCGGGCCTCTACACCATCGTCGCCACCTGCGGCCAGGCCAGCGATCGGCTCACGATCCGCTGCGACGAGCGCATCACCGACAAGCAGAAGCTGGTCAAGGTCGGCCACGGCGCCGTGCTCGACGTCCACACCAGCGACCTCTGGGTCTGGGAAGGCAGCGACGGCCGCGACTACGCCGTGACCGGCACCTGGGGCGCCAACGGCGACGCGATCTTCTGGGACGTCACCGACCCGTCCCGGATCGAGCAGATCGCCGTCGTCACCGTCGATGCCCGCACCGTCAACGACGTCAAGGTCAGCGCCGATGGTCGGCTTTGCATCATCAGCCGCGAAGGCGCCAGCAACCGCAAGAACGGCATCGTCGCCTTCGACGTCAGCGACCCGCGCAAGCCCGAGCGGCTCTCCGAGTACGACGACGAGCTCACGGGCGGCGTCCACAATCTGTTCCTCGACAAGGGCTACGCCTACGCGCTCAGCGCCGGCCGCCGCTACGACATCCTCGACATCCGCGACCCGCGGGCGCCGCTGCGGGTCGGCAGCTACCAGGTGTTCGAACCCGGCGCGTCGATCCACGACGTCTGGGTCGAGGACGGCATCGCCTACTCGTCGAACTGGCGCTACGGCCTGCACCTCGTCGATGTCGGCAACGGCATCAAGGGCGGCTCGCCTTCCAACCCGGTGCTGATCGGCAACTACGCCTATCCGAGCGGCTGGAATCACGCCGCCTTCCCGTGGCGCAGCAAGGACACCGGCCGGTTCTACGTCGTCGCCGGCGACGAGGCGTTCCCGCACGGCCTCTTCACCAAGGATCATCCGACCTACGCCCGCGGCTGGATCCACTTCGTCGACTTCACCGACCTCGAGCATCCGCGGGAGGTCGCGCGCTACCAGGTGCCCGAGGCCGGCACCCACAACCTGTGGATCGAGGGCAACACGATGTACGTCGCCTACTACAACGGCGGCGTCCGCGTCGTCGACATCTCGGGCGAGCTGATGGGCGATCTCTACCGCCAGGGCCGCGAGCTCGGCTGGTTCCTGCCGACGCACCCCAAGGGCGTGGTGCCGAACGCGCCGATGGTCTGGGGGCCGCAGCCGCACAAGGGCACGATCTTCTTCTCCGACTGGAACTCGGGGCTGTGGGCCGTGAAGCTGGTCGCCGACGCGGGGCGGCGATGAGGCGAAAGCTGGCGGTGGCGCTGCTGGCCGGCGGCTGCCTGTTGGCGCAGCGGCCGGTCTATCGCGTCTACGTCGCCTGCGAATCTGCCGACGAAGTGCACCGCGTCGCCTTCGACGGCAAGCGGGCCATCGTCGAGAGGAAGATCGAAGTCGGCTACCAGCCGACCGACATCGAGGGTCCGCACGGCCTGACCGTCGGCCTCGACGGCAAGCACTGGTACCTGTCGATCGCGCACGGCAAGCCGTTCGGCATGCTCTACAAGTACCGCACCGGCGACGATGCGCTGGTCGGCGAGTGCGAGCTCGGCATGTTCCCGGCGACGATGCAGATCAGCCGCGCGACCGGCCTGCTCTACTGCGTCAACTTCAACCTGCACGGCCGCATGCTGCCGAGTTCGGTCTCGATCGTCGACCCCGACGCCATGGTCGAGGTCGGCCGCACCGTGACCGGCTCGATGCCGCACGGCTCGCGCCTGAGCGCCGACGGCCGCACGCACTACTCGTGCGCGATGATGTCGGGCGAGCTCTACGAGATCGACGCCGCCTCGTTCAAGGTGAAGCGCCGGCTGCAGCTCGGCATCGAGCCGCCCGCCGGCCATGCCTCGGAAGCCAAGCCGACCTGGGTCTCGACCCATCCGACGGCGCGGCGCGTCTACTGCGCCCTGAACGGCGCGGCCGTGATCGTCGAGGTCGATCTCGACCAATGGGCGATCTCGCGGCGCTGGCCCTGTGCCAAGGGACCCTACAACCTCGACGTCAGCAGCGACGGCCGGCGCCTGGTAGCGAGCTACAAGACCGCGGGCGAGATCGGCATCTGGGATCTCGCCGCCGGCCAGGAGCTGGAGCGGCTGCCGTCGTCGCGGCCGGTCACGCACGGCGTCGTCATCAGCCCCGACAACCGCTTCGCGTTCGTCACCGCCGAGGGCCGGAACAGCGAGCCCGGCGCGCTCGACGTCATCGACCTCGACAGCAACGAGCTGGTCGCGACGGTGCCGGTCGGGCTGCAGGCCGGCGGCATCGCGTTCTTCGAGATCGCCGAGCGGTAGCGGCGCGGGCGGCGACGCTCATCGCCATGCCGCCAGCAGGCGCACGCATTCCGCGAGCAGGAAGTCCGTCTCCTCGAACGGCTGCGCGCTGATGTCCTGCCACAGGATGCGACCGCCGGCATCGACGAGGAAGGTGCCGTGCAGCGCCTCGTCGGTGAACTCGTCCCACACCCCCCAGCGCCTGAAGGCGCTGCCCTTCGGATCGCAGAGCACCTCGAAGTGCAGCGGGTCGGTGCCGTTCTCGAGCGCGGCCTGATGCGCCGCCTTGATCTCCGCGATGTCGTCGGTGCCGATCGTGACGACTTCGATGCCGGCCTTGGCGAACTTCGGCGCCACGGGTTCCAGCTCGACCAGCTGGGCCTGGCAGTGGGCTCAACCGAAGCCGAGGAAGAACACGACCAGCAGCGGTCGGCCGGCATGGTCGGCGTAGCGACCGCGACCGCCGAGCCCGCGCGGCAGATCGAACCCGGGCGCCATCCGCGGCTGCCACGACGCGGTGCCGGTGCCGACGAGACCCGGCAACGGCCCCGCACACCGACCGTCGCCGACCCCGAGTCGCGGGTGTCGCGGCAGTCGATCGAGCAGCCGCTCGCCATCGACCATGCCGGCCTGCTCGAGCAGCTGCCGATAGCCGGGCACCAGGCACGGCAGCGCGCCGGTCTGCTGCAGGTAGGCGTTGTGCAGCTGCAACACGCGCCGCGGCTCGGCGGCGACGACCGCCGCGCTCGCACGCGCCCGTTCGATCGCGAGCAGCCGCGGCGCCAGCTCGCCGTCGACGCCTTCGAGCGCGGCGAGCAGCGCCGTCGTCCGCTCGCGGCCCGGCGGGTCGCGAAAGCGAGGGTCGACGATCTCGGGCTGCTCGGCGATGCCGAAGTAGTCGCGGTAGGCGGCGACGATGCGGCGTTCCTCTGGCGTCCCGGCCTCGACGCGCGCGATCGCCTGCCAGCAGAGTCGCGCCGCGCTATTGGGCGCCGAGCGCATCGCCAGGGCGAGGCCGAGATGGCCGAACGGCCGCCCCGGCTCGTGCTGCACGAGTTCGCGGAACATGCGCGCCGCCTCCCAGTCCCAACCCGCGGCCAACCGCGCCAGGCCCTGTTCGACGCACGCGGTCGGCGCTGGTCTCGGCACGACCCGGTATGGCGGCAGGTCGCGCGCGAAGTCCTGCGCACCGACCGACGCCAGCAACAGCGCGAACGGGATCGCCGACAGCAAGGCAGATGAGACGGGGCGCATCACGGTGCGGCCAGCATAGACGTTCGTGGCCCGGCCGCAGCTGGCGACCGACCGGCACGGCGTTGCAGCGGACCCCGGCCCGGCAAGACAATCCACGGCAGCCTGTGGCCAGACCGCGCCCCGGCCGCGAGGATGCGAAGATGGCGCACGAACCGCTCATCGACATCACCGGGCTCTGCAAGCGCTACGACCAGGTGCTCGCGGTCGACAAGCTCGACTTCCAGGTCGCGGCCGGCACGGTCCTCGGCCTCGTCGGCCCCAACGGCGCCGGCAAGACGACGTCGATGCGCTGCATGACCGGCATCATCCCGGCCACCGCCGGGCGGCTCCGCATCGCCGGTCACGACCTCGAGACCGAAGCCGTCGAGGCCAAGCGGCACCTCGCCTTCGTGCCGGACACGCCGCACCTGTTCGACTATCTCACGGTCGAGGAGCACATGCGGTTCTCGGGCCGGGTCTACGGCATCGCCGACGTCGAGCAACGCATGGACCGCCTGCTCGCCGAATTCGAACTCAGCGACCGCCGCGGCTACCTGCCCGGCGCGCTGTCGCGCGGCATGAAGCAGAAGGCCGCCATCTGCATGGCGTTCCTGCACGACCCGGTCGCGATCTTCCTCGACGAGCCGCTGACCGGACTCGATCCGATCGGCATCCGGGCGATGAAGGACTCGATCGTGGCCCGTGCCAGCGATCACGGCGCGGCGGTGGTGGTGTCGTCGCATCAGCTCGAGCTCATCGAGGAGATCTGCGACGAGATCTTCGTCATCCAGAACGGTCGCAAGATCATCGCCGGCACCATCGCCCAGATCCGCTCCGAGCTGGTCGGCCTGCCCGACGAGCCGACGCTCGAGGACATCTTCTTCAACCTGACCGACGCCGGTCGTCGCGCCGGCGCGAGCGAGTGATGTTCACCTCGGCCTGGTGGTACTACCAACGCTGCACCGCCCGCAACCGACTGGCGGCGTTGCTGCGTCGCCTGCGACAACCGAAGTACCTGATCGGCCTCGTGCTGACGGTGGCCTACTTCGGCTGGATCTTCCTCTGGAACCCGGCCTTCTCGGGCGACGAGACCCCGGACCCGGCGGCCGGCCGCACCCACGCCGGCATCGCCATCACGTGCTACTACGCGCTCCAGGTCGTGATCGTCTGGTTCTCGTTGAGTTCGGGCCGCGGCGTCGCCTTCCGCGAGGCCGAGATCCAGCAGCTGTTTCCGCGACCGTTCACGCGCTGGCAGATCCTGGTCTTCAAGTGGCTGACCGCGCAGCCGGGGATGCTGATCGGCGGTCTCATCGTCGGCCTGCTGCTCAATCGCTTCGGCGGCCTCAGCTACCCGCACCTGGTGCTTGGCTTCTGGATCAACCAGACGGCGCTCTACGCCAACACCAATCTGGTCGGACTCTACCTCGCCCGGCTGAAGGCCCGCGGCGGCACGGCGGCGCGGCTCACGTCGCTGCCGGCGTGGGCGCTGCTGCTCGCGCTCGGCGCGGCCGCATCGTCGGCGTGGTCGGGCGTCGGCGAGGCCACCGGCTGGGCCGCGGCCGAAGCGATGCTGCGCGCGCCTGGACTGGTTGTGGTGACGTGGCCGTTCGCCAAGCTCGCCGAGCTGATGCTGGCCAGTGATCTGGCGACGACGGCGGCGGCGCTGGTGGTGCCGCTGGCGCTGCTGATCGTGCAGGCGTGGCTGGTGCGATGGGCCGACTTCCGCTTCGAGGACCAGGCCGTCGACATCGCCGAGAAGATCCAGAACATCAAGAGCCAGGGCATCGGCGCGTTGCAGTCGAAGAAGGACCTCGTCGTCGGCAGGTCGCGCCTGCCCTGGCAGCTCGCGCCGACCGGCCCGGCCTGGAAGGCGCTGGTCTGGAAGAACGTCATCAGCCTCGGCCGGCTGCCGCGGCGGCTGGTGATCCGGCTCGGCGTGATCATCGTGATCGTGGTCGCGATCATCGCCAACACCTTCGTCACCATCGGCGACGCACCGCACGTCCCGACCCGCATCGGCATCATCCTGCTCGGCATGCTCGCCTATGGCACGCTGCTGGCGCCGTCGCTGGTCCGCGTCGACCTGCGCATCGACATCCCGCACTTCGACGTCCTCAAAGCGATGCCGTTGCGCGGTCGCAGCGTGATCTTCGGCGAGATCATGGGCTCGGTCGTCGTGCTCTTTGCCATCCAGGCCATCGGCTGCATCGTCGCCGCGCTCCTGATCCGGCGCGAAGGTGGCCACGAGTTCGGCTGGGGCGACAAGCTGCCGGCGCTGCTCGGGCTGCTCGCCGTGTTCTTCGCCGTCGACCTCGTGCTGCTGACCGGCGAGAACCTGATGGCGCTGTGGCTGCCGGGCTTCGTCCGGCTCGGCCGCGGCATGCGCGCCGGCTTCGACCAGGTCGGGCAGAACCTGATGGGCGCCCTGATCCGCATGCTGGCGCTGTTCGTGCTGCTGACCGTGCCGGGCATCGCGAGCGCACTGCTCGGCGTCCTCGCCTACCAGCTCGGCCTGCCGCTGTTCCCGGCGATCGCGGTCGGCGCCGCCCTGTTCTCGGCCATGGTCTGCGCCGAGGCCTGGCTGCTGATCCACCTGTCCGAAGGCCGCTATCAGCGCTTCGACATCAGCAGCGAGAACGTCAGCGACGAGAGTCGTTGAGCGCCGCACCGCCGACTTGCCGGCCGATGATCTGACCCGCACAGCGCCTGAGCGCTTCCGCGCGACCGGTTACGCGAAGAGCGGAAGCGAACTAGTCGCCGACAGCCCCCTGTTCCCCCGAGCAGCTACTGTCATGGATCGAAGCACGTTGTCCGTGCGGGTCATGAGTCCCGCGATCGCCATCTTGTTGTTCGCGTGCTCGCACTCGAAAGGCTCGGGGGCCGGCGAGCCCGGCGGCAACTTCGTCGCGCTACGGACGATGCCCGTGAACAACGGCCGCATCTTCCTCAACGAGCCGGTGCGAATCGACTTCACGCGTCCGGTCGACCTCGAATCCGTCAGTCTCGACACGTTCGCGTTCCAGGTCTTCGACCAGGATGGCGATCCGATCCAGGAACTCGTCACCGGCACCTTCGCGCTGGCCCGCAGCGGGGACGATACGGATGCCGGGCGACAGCTGGTGTTCACGCCGAAGTTCCCGACCAACAACACCTATGACGACGGCGGCTTCCGGGCCGGGCGCAGCTACCTGCTGCGGCTCGTCGGCGGCGATCGGATCAACGGCACCTCGCTGTTGGATTCGACCGGCAAGGCATTGCGGACGCCGACCTCGCTCCGGTTCTCCACCGTCGCTGGCAGCTCGCCGATCGAGCTGTTCCGCAATCCGCTGCCGGGCGGCCCACGACGGGTGCCGGTCGATGGCCTCACGATCAGCAACACGCGCGGGCTCGACGACGTCCCGCTCAACCTGTTCGGGGCCCCGGCGGCGACGATCAGGCTCCGGTTCGATCAGGCGCTCAACCCGCATGACGGCAACATCCCGGTCCACTTCGACACCGACCCGCGAACCCGCGAACGGTCGCGCCGCGGTCGCATCTTCCTCGAGTACGATGATCCCGAGTACGGCCCTGACACCTGGATCCCGGCCGACATCGAACTCGAGCGCAACGACCTGACCGGCGCCACGGTGCTGCTGCGGCCGATCGGCGTGCTGCCGAACAACGCCGAGATCCGGGTCATCGTCGAGCCTGAGCTCGAGGACATCTCAGGTGAATCGAACGTCGGCAACCTGACCCACCACCGCGTCTTCGGCACCTTCCGCACGGTCGCCGGCTTCGTCCAGCAATGGAACGGCATCGCCGACAGCTTCACGACCAAGGACGCCATCGACTTCGGCGCGGTGTTCTCCGAACCGATGGCCGAGGTCGGCCCGGGCTACATCAAGGCCGGCTTCGAATTCGAGGGCAATCGGACCACGCTCGACTTCGAACCCAACGTGATCGAGGTCGTGCTCAACACGTCCTTCACGCAGGTGGTGCCGAAGGAGGGGCTGCCCTTCAACGTCGCCGGCGGCGTCTTCAACTTCAACAACGTGCGCATCCCGGCCGGCGTGAGCGTCAAGGGCCAAGGCCCGAACCCGATGGTCTGGCTGTGTCGCAACGACTTCGTCGTCGCCGGCCACCTGTCGGTCGACGGCGGCCGCGGTTCGCGCGTCGACACGTTGCA
>JAGQRA010001000.1 GCA_020425885.1 Planctomycetota bacterium
CCAACCAGCCGACCGCGGCGTCCTACTCGCCGCCGAGCGGCCATCACCGCAGCAACGGCACCTACGGGCCGCACAACTCCGAGACCATCACGCGGACCGGCACGGGCTTGTACAGGGTCACCCTGCCCGACGTCGCCCCGAACAGCAGCTCGGTCGCAACCGCCGTCACCCGCATGCAGAACGGTGACTACGCGACCATTACCGGCTGGTTCACGAGCGGCACCGGCACGGGAGTCAACGTCCGCACCTTCAACGCGGCGGGCAACCTCACCGACGCCGAGTTCTTCCTCAACTACACCACCAACCGCCCGGCCGGCACCCTGGCCACCAACACCATCATTGGCCACGGCTGCGGCAGCACGCTGTTGACGCCGCTGTCGCGTCCGATCACCGGCGGTAACTGGACCTACCAGGTCAGCCAGGCCCCGGCCGGCGCCAGCCTCGGCTTCATCCTGCTCGGCCTGAGCAACCCCAACACCGACCTCACCCCGATCGGCATGACGGGTTGCGTCCGCTACACCAACGAGCTCGCCATCGCGCTGATGCCGGGGTCGTACCCCGGGGCGACGCGCAGCACCTCGATCCCGAGCGTGACGGCGTTCCTCGGCATGAACCTGTTCGCCCAGGCGGCCCTGCTGGCACCGGGTGTCAACCCGCTCGGCGTCACCGCCAGCAACGGCATCAAGGGCACGATCGGCGACGTGTAGCTACGGTGCCGGGACAAGAAACCACATCGCCCCGCCTCCCCATCGCCGCGCAACTTCGACGGCGAAGCGGTCAGACGGCGGGGCGGTGTCCTGCGGCGGCTGGCAGCAGTCGGCACTTGCCGCGCGTCTGGCTCGCGCTGTTCGCCTGACCGGGAACAGCCAGGAATTCCGGCGGTCGCACCGGCGCGTTGGCGCCAAGGCGGTTGCGGCCCGACTCGGGGCCACCGACCACCCGCTCCGGAACCAGCCATGAACGACTCATCCGCTTTCCATCGCCACCTGCTGCTCGCCGTCTTCCTGCTCGCGACCGCCCTCTTCGGGCAGGCCCCGATCACCTGTGGTGGCTACGCGATCCAAGACGACAACAGCGTCCGGCTGCTCGACCCCCAGGGCAACACCGCCTTCCACCTCGTCACCGGCAGCTACCCGACGGTCACCGTCTCGAGCTTCGGCCCGCGGCTGATCGTCGTCGACCCCGCCGGCACCCGCATCCTCGACCGCAGCGGCGCGCTGATGGGCGGCCTGATCGCCAGGCTCGGCGCTTATCAGAGCATCGCCTTCGGCATCGATCGCGTCGTCGTCATCGACGACAACCAGGTGCGGCTGTTCGATCTCGACGGCAATGCGATCGGCGCCCCGATCGCGAGGACCGGAACGCAACCCCAGCGCGTCGTCATCGGCGCCGACCGCGTCGTGGTGATCGACGACCACCAGGTGCGGATCTTCGACAAGAACGGGTTGCCGATCGGCGCGCCGATCCCGAAGACCGGGACCTACAGCCAGACCGTGCAGGCCACCGGCGATCGCATCGTCGTCGTCGACGACAACTCGGTGCAGATCTTCGACCGCGACGGCCTGCCCAAGGGCGCGCCGATCGCCCGCACCGGCACCAACCGCCAGACCGTCAAGATCGACGGCGATCGGGTCATCGTCATCGACGACGACCGCGTCCGCATCTTCGACAAGGACGGCGGGGCCAAGGGCGCGCCGATCACCCGCACCGGCACCAGCCGCCAGCAGGTCAAGGTCACCGGCGATCGCATCATCATCATCGACACCGATCGGGTGCGCGTCTTCGATCGCAACGGCGGCGCCATCGGCGCACCCGTGACCAACACCGGCACCTACCCGCAGACCGTCGAGGTCACCGGCGATCGCATCATCATCACCGACGGCAACCGCACCGAGATCTTCGACCACGACATGGTGCCGCAGGGCGCGCCGATCACCCGCACCGGCCTCGACACCCAGATCGTCGTCGCGTCGGCCGATCGCATCGTCGTCATCGACCAGGACCGCACGCGCATCTTCGACAGGTTCGGCGCCCAGCAGGGCGCATCGATCCTGCGCAGCGGCTTCGAGACGCAGCGCGTGCGCATCGACGGCGACCGCATCCTCGTCACCGACGATGACCAGGTCCGCGCCTTCGACGCGAACGGCAATCAGGTCGGCGCGTCGATCCCGGTCACCCAGGTCGACGAGTACGACGTGCTGCTGTTCGCCAACTTCTTCACCATCGTCGACAACTTCAGCACGGTGACGATCTACGACCGCAACGCTGTCCGACTCGGCCAGCCGGTGTCGGTCGGCTACGGCGTCCAGCACGTGCAGGCGACCGCCGACCGCATCCTCATCGTCGACGACAATCGCGTCCGGCTGTTCGACGCCCAGGGCGCGCAGCTCGGCAACACGGTCACCACGACCGGAGATCCCGAGGCCCGACCGGTGTGCTTCCGGGCCGGCTCGATCGCGAGCTTCGGCACCGGCTGCGGCGGCGCGCAGCAGATCGCCTACGGCGACGCCAGGGTCGGCGGCACGATGCAATACGAGGTCTACGGGCCGGACAGCACGTTGGCGATGATGAGCGTCGGCTTCCAGCGCAACGCCCCGCCGATCGATCTCGGCAGCCTCGGCGCGCCGGGCTGCTGGAGCTACGGCGAGATCCTGATCGCGCACCCGACCGTGACCTCGACCGAGGGCTTCGCCAGCATCGGCCTCGACATCCCGGCCGCGGCGGTGCACGTCGGCGTGCAGCTCACGACCCAGTACTACCTGCTCGACACGACGGCCAACGCGCTCGGTGTGATCTCGAGCAACGCCTACGAGACGACCCTCGGCGAGGGCATGTAGCGATCTTCGTCGACGGCGGCGCTGCCGCTTCCGCTCAGGCGGCAGCCGTCACGACCGTGTCCGGCAAGGGGACGGGGCCGCAGCTCGGTCCGTCCATCCGCCTTCGGCATGCTCGTCTTCCTGGTGAGAACCGGCGGGGTACGCACTCTCCCACACTTGACCCGCGACGCCGACCCGGCCAGCCTCCCGGCTCGTGTCGTCCGCAACCACAGCCGAACCGTACCTCTACTTCGCGGCGCGGCCGCGGCACATCCTCTGCGCGGCGGCGATCGCGTTGCAGCACGGCGAGGGCGACCATCGGCTGTTCGTGCTCGATAGGCTGTCGACCACCGACCGCTCCGCCTACGCGGCCGTGCTGGCCGAGTGGCAGGCGACGCCGTTCTCACGAGTCGTCTGGCTACCGAGCGACGTCGGGACGGCATCGAGCTGGGCGGATCGCGCCCTGCGGCGCCCGCGGGTGCTGTGGCAGCAACTCTGCAATCGCGCGACGATCCGGCGGGAGCTCGCCGCGGCGCCGCCGGCGCGCCTCCACGTCGCCCTCGACACGCGCTTCGAGATGCAGTGCGCGCTGCATCACGCTCG
>JAGQRA010001001.1 GCA_020425885.1 Planctomycetota bacterium
CGCGGCCGTCATGGCCCGCAACGATTCGGGGTGGGGTCCGCGCAGCGAGTGTCCGCAAACGCGCAGGTCACCGCGCAGGATCGGCTCCGGTTCGCGCGGTTCGATCAGCCCGCCCAGCACGCGCAGCAGCGACGACTTGCCGCCGCCGCTGGTACCGATCAGCAGGTAGAAGCCGTGTTCCGCGAGATCGAGATCGGCGCCGACGAACAGCATCTCCTCGCCATCCGGGCGCCGGTGGCCGAGGCCGAAGTCGCGAAGTTCGATTGCGGCTGCCACGACGGTCACTGCGGACGCAGGTCGGTCGGCACGAGTTGAAGCGGAACGACGATCGGCACACCGGCATCGCCGATGGTCCGCCCGTAGATGCCGAACACCTTGCCGCCGGCGGTGACGGCGGCGCCGAGGTGGCCGGCCAGTTCTATCACCTCGCCGTCGACCATCTCGATGGCAGGCAGGTTGGCGCCATCGGCACCCGCACACTGCAGCGCGAACGGCGGCGCGAGTTCGACCGAGTCGCCGAAGTGGAGGTTGCTCGCCTTGGTCAGCGGCAGGTTGTCGGCCTGATCGGTGGTGTGATCGGTGAGCACCAACGCGGCGATGTCGGCGCCTTCGGGGTGCACCCAGACCCGACCGGCATGCAGCACCGCCCCCGACGGCAGCATGACCTTGATCTGTTCGTCGGCGATCTCCGCCGCACCGCCGAACAAGTCGCTCTCGGTGAAGCTGCCATCGACCGCGCTGCGGGCGGTGATGACGACCGGCCGCCCCGAACGATCGAGGAACAGGAGCCCGGTGCCTTCGTTGTGAACCGGATCGTCGGCGCTGAAGGTGTCCTTCTCGGTCGCGGCGTAGACGACCCGCACTACCACCAGGCCATCGACGGTGAAGAACCCGTTCGGCCTTGCCAGTCGCAGCGCCTCGGCCGGAACCGCCGCAACTTCGAAGTCGGGTCGATCCGCCTGAGCCACGGCCAGGAAGCCGTCATCCACCGGCACGCCCTCGCCGGGAGCACCGTAGTAGCTGACGAACGGGGTCAGCAACGCGCCGACATCGTTGACCCTAAAGCCGCTGAACAGCGCGCCTGACAGCTGCGGCCGCGCCACCCAGAACACCGTCTTGTCGGTCACCGTCTGCCGATGGGCGCGCAGGATGCGAAGCGTCGCCCGCACGTGCGAACCCTCGGCGGCCAATTCGACACGTCGCACCTCGCCGGTCTTCATGCCGCGGAACGTCACCGCCGAGCCGGCGCGCAGGCCGTGGTTCTCCGGCAGCAGGACCTGCATCAGCAGGTCGCCATGCTGGACCTCGTCGAGCGCCGCATCCTCCGAGACGGCGGGTGGCCGTTCGCTGCCGCTGACCAGGCTGCCGACCGCCAAGGTGGATCCGGCCGCGGCCGGCGTCTGGAACGCGAGGTAGGAATCGCGCACCAGCGTGTCGAGCCCGGTCGCTCCAGTGGTCAGGCCGGCGAATCGCGGCGTGACGATCCAGAACACGCTGTTGATGCAGGCGTGTCGCGCCGCCTGTGGATCGAGCAGCACGCTGACGCTCGCCTTACCGCCATCGTCGGTGATATCGACGTCACGCACGATGCCGGCCCGCACGCCGCGGTAGCGCACGTCGGCTCCGGCGCGCAGGCCGCGCGCATCGTGGAACTCGACGCGGACCAGGACTCCAGGGCGTTCGTCGAGCTGCTGCAGCAGCCGGACGATCCAGAACGTCCCGACGATGGTCGCGACCAGCGTCAGGACTCCGAACAGATAGCGGGCTCGATGCATGCGGGTGGGCGCAGAGTAGCCGAAGCGGCGGCATCCTCGTCGCGATCAGCAGAGCGGACCCTGATTCGGGGGACCATGATTCGGCCGACCCTGATTCGGGCGACCGGGCTACACGTCGATGTTGGTGGCCTCGAGTGCGTGCTTCTCGATGAAATCCCGCCGCGGCTCGACCTCGGGGCCCATCAGCACCGTGAAGATGTGGTCCGCCTCCTGGAGATCGCTGACGACGACCTGACGCAGCATGCGCCGCGACGGGTCCATCGTCGATTCGAACAACTGCGACGGGTTCATCTCACCGAGGCCCTTGTAGCGATAGGTCTCGACCGCCTTGTCGCAGGCCTCGCGGATCGCGTTGGTGGCCTCGATCACGCTACGCAGTGGCTTCACGTCGCTGCCCGACCGCACCTCCCAGCGCGGTGCCGAGTTCTCGTCCGAGCTGCCGAGCGCCGCGATCGGCACCCCTGTCTCGACCAGCTTGAGCAACATCGGCTGCAGTTCGCGACCGACGTGCAGCGCGTAGACCTCGACGTCGGCTTCGTCGCGCGTGATTTCCGAGTCCTGTCCTTCGTAGATCAGGAGATCGGCGCCCTTCTCGGCCCGGAACGCCTCGAGTTCGGCCTCCATCTGCATCTCCGTGTCGACGAAGTGGCCATCTCCGTTGCGCACGATGAAGTACGCCGGCAGCTCGCAATCGGGCACGGTCGCCTGTGACAGGTACTGGAGGAACGGCACCGCGCCGTCGGCCGGCATCCGATTCTCCTCCGCCATGATGCGGCCCAATCGATTCACCAGCGCCGTCAGGTCGCGCCCGGCCAGAGGCTTGCCGCCGAAGCACTGCCCGGTCATGTCGTGCAGGCTGGTCTGACCGAGCCCGAGCTCGGCGAGGATCGCTTCCTTCTCCTCTTCGGTCACGGCATAGCGCTCGGTCTTGCCCTTGCTCAGGCGGTAGAGCGGCGGTTGCGCAACGTAGATGTAGCCGCGCGTCACCAGCTCCGGCATCTTGCGATAGAACAACGTCAGCAGCAGCGTGCGGATGTGCGAGCCGTCGACGTCGGCATCGGTCATGACGATGATCTTGCCGTAGCGCAGCTTGGTGTCGTCGAACTCCTCGCCGACGAAGCCGGTGCCGATGGCGCTGACGATCGTCTGGATCTCCTCGTGATCGAGGATGCTGTCTACCGACGCCTTCTCGACGTTGAGGATCTTGCCGCGCAGCGGCAAGATCGCCTGGTGCGCCATCCGACCCTGCTTGGCGGTGCCACCGGCGGAGTCGCCCTCCACCAGGAACAGCTCGGCGTCCTCGCGCGGGGTCCCTTTCTGACAATCGGCGAGCTTGGCCGGCAGGCCGCCGCTCTCCAGGGCCGACTTGCGACGCACCAGGTCGCGGGCCTTGCGCGCCGCTTCCCGTGCCCGCAGCGCATCGAGGGCCTTGCTGAAGATCGCCTTGGCCACGCCCGGGTTCTCCTCGAAGTGCGTACGCAGACCTTCGCCGACGACGGTCTCGACGATCGACTGCACCTCGCGGTTGCCGAGCTTGATCTTGGTCTGGCTCTCGAACTGTGGATCGGGGACCTTGCACGAGACGACGGCGGCCAGCCCTTCCTTGAAGTCGTCGCCGCCCGGCACCGGATCCTTCTCCTTCAGGGCCTTCTCGGCGCGTGCCCAGTTGTTGAGCGCCCGTGTCAACGCCGTACGGAAACCAACGAGGTGCGTGCCGCCCTCGAGCGTGTTGATGTTGTTGACGAAGGTGAAGACGTTGTCGTGATAGGAGTCGCTGTACTGCAGCGCGATCTCGATCTCGTAGACCTTCTCCGGATCTTCCTGTGACGGCACCTCGCGGCTGAAGTAGATCACGTCCTTGTGCAGCGGCGACTTGCCGAGGTTGAGGTCCTTGACGAACTCGACCAGGCCGAGCGGGAACTGGAACTCCTCGGACTTGCCCGTGCGTTCGTCGGCCAGCGTGATGTGCAGCGCATTGGTGCCCATCAGGTAGGCGAGCTCACGCAGACGCTTGCGCAGCACGTCGTAGGAGAACTCCGTCACCTCCATGATGGTCGGATCGGCCTTGAACCGGATCATCGTTCCGGTGTGCTCGGCCTTGCCGATGACCTTGACGTCGCTGGCCTTCTGGCCGCGAACGTAGGTCTGGCGATAGATCTTGCCGTCGCGGTAGACCTCGACATCGAAGACGTCCGCCAGGGCGTTGACGCAGCTGACGCCGACACCGTGCAGACCGCCCGAGACCTTGTAGCTGCTCTTGTCGAACTTGCCCCCCGAGTGCAGCTTCGTCAGGATGACCTCGATGGCAGGCACGCCGGTCTCGTGCATGTCGACCGGGATCCCACGGCCGTCATCCTTGACCGACAGCGAGCCATCCTTGTGGACGCGGACGTCGATCCGCGAGGCCCGCTTGGCGAGGGCTTCGTCGACCGAGTTGTCGACGACTTCCCATACCAGGTGGTGGAGCCCCTTCGATCCGGTGTCGCCGATGTACATCGCCGGCCGCTTGCGGACCGCATCGAGGCCCTCGAGGATCTTGATCGAACTGGCGTCGTAGGTGGGTTGGATTTCGTTCTTCTCAGACATGTCCCGTGCCTCCCAGTCGGAATGTCAACTGGGCGATCGGTTGATCGGGAAGGTGATCATTCATCTGCAACCGGAGTTCCTCCCGACGGAACCCGGAGAGTTCGGCGAACAGCGGCGCCGAATCGACCTCGATGACGAGCTTGCCGCCGCGAAACCCCATGACCTGACAATGCGGTCGCTGGGCCTCGGTCAGCACCTTGTCGAGTGCATCGTGGAAACGATTGCGCTTCTTCCCCTGCCCGGCCTGGACGAGGATATCGCGCAGCAGATCGGCGGCTTTCTGCGGTTCTGTCAAGCGTGCCTTCGGTCAGGATCCAACGCGTCCACTGCCGGTCATGCTCCGCTGATCGGCATGACGACGTACGTGAACGATTCGCCCAGCGTGAACTTGGCAGGCATAGAGTCGTCCGACATGTCCAGACGCACCCGCTCGAGCTCGCACACGCGGAGAGCTTCGAGGATGTAGTCCGGATTGAAGTTGATGCTCCCACCGGCTCCCTTGACGACGGCGTCAATGGTGACGTCCGCCCGACCGCGGGAAGTGCTCTCGGCCGTCATGCGCAGCTGATCGTCACCGACCTCGAACCGGACCATTCGCATCTCGCTGGCGGCCAGGATCGAAGCCCGCCGCAAGGCGCCCTCGAGGGTGGAGAGGTCGATCTCGACGGTCGTGTCGGCCGACTTCGGCACGACACCCTCGTAATCCGGGAAGCGCGTCTCGAGCAGCTGGCTGATGAGCTGCACGCGGCCCGCGGTGAACGAGATCTGCTTGTCGCCGATCTCGACCAGCAGCGGGGCCTTGTCGCCGTCGCTCAGCGCTTTGGCGAGGGTGCTGAGCGCGCGCAGCGGAATCACCGCCTTGAAGGCCACGTCGTCGTCACCCGACCCGCTCTTGGTCTCGACGTTCTGGTAGCTGATCGAGAGCCGGCGTCCGTCCGTCGCCACCAGCCGGATACAGCCATCGCCACAATCGGCCATGACCCCGTTGATCGCGTAGCGGGTCTCCTCCCGGGCCGCCGCGAACACGGTTTCCTGGATCATGCGCAGCATGCTGCCGCGCGGGATCTCCAACCGCATCCTCGATTCGAACCGAGCCTCTTCCGGATACTGGTCGACGTCCTCGCCGAGCAGGACGAACGAGCCACCGCTGCTCTCGATCTTGCAGCGCTGGTCCGTGCTCTCCAGGGTCACCGTGGGATCGCTGATCTCGCGCAGCAGCGCGCCGATCTCGCGGCCCGGCAACAGCACGGCGCCTTGCTTGCTGATCTTCACGGAGTCGACCTGGACTCGTGCGGCCATCTCGAGGTCGGTGGCGAACAGCGTGATGCTGTCGCCATCGGTACGCAGCAACACGTTCTGCAGGATCGGCTTCGTCGTCTTCGACGGAATGACCGACGAAACCACATTGAAGCCTTCCAGGAGAACGGTTCGGTCGCTGAGGATCTTCATCGAGGATGGCAACTGCAGTTCACTTGGCGCATGGACATGGCCGGGATGGTCTTCTGGACATGAGAGAGAATTCCTCTCTAGTCTCTCGTAGACCGTCCCGTCACGAGTGTGCAGAAGGTACTCGGTAGGACCCCGAGGATCGACGTAGAAAGCGGGTTCCAGGCCGACTCGGAGGGGTCCAAAACCCCGGGGAAAGACTGCTCCGGTTGTCGCCATTGCTGACAACGCGATGCCTGCGTTCGAAGGCGCCGAAAGCCAGGCTGAGAACATCGCAGGAGACTTCGCAACAGCTCCCGACGAGACCAAGAGGCTGTTCACAGGTTTCGTGACAGTGGCCAGCACTGCCGCTGCGGTGCCCGGTGATGATCGGGTCCAAGGTGTCAAAAGAAGGCGCGGCGACGACCAAGCCCGAGTGGCCGCAGGCGGCCGAATCCGGTTCCTGTGGTGACGCTGGCTGGCGGGTCCGGGCTAACGGAATCCGCGGGTCAGCAGACGATTGCTGAGGCTCTCGATCAGGTCCTTGAAGGTCCGATCGCGCTTCAGGCGGCTCTTGATCTTGTTGACCGCATAGAGCACCGTCGTGTGGTCGCGATTGCCGAAGATGCGACCGACGTCTTCGAGCGAGTTCTCCGAGTGCTCCCGGATGAGGAACATCGCGACCTGACGCGGCAGACTGACCATCTGCGTCCTGCTCTTGCCGGTCAGTTCGCGGGCCGAGATGGCGAACTCGGAGGTGATGAGGCTCATCACGTCGTCCGCCGAGACGTGGCCGGTGCGCACCGGAAGGCCGCGCATGCAGCTCTCGGCCAGCGCCAGGGTGATCGGCTGGCTCGTGATCGCGGCGATGCCGACGACCTTGATGACCGCGCCCTCGAGCTCTCGGATGTTGGTGGCGACGCGTTCGGCGAGGAACGAGGCGACATCGTCGGGCAGCTCGGTGCCGCGACCCTGTGCCTTGCGCTGCACGATGGCCTTGCGCGTGTCGAAGCAAGGAGCCTCGACCTCCGCGACCAGACCCCACTTGAAGCGCGACACGAGCCGCTCCTCGATGGTCGGGATCTCGACCGGTGGCCGATCCGACGACAGCACGATCTGCTTCTGTCCGTCGTAGAGCGCGTTGAAGGTGTGGAAGAACTCGGCCTGGGTCTTGTCCTTGTGGGCAAGGAACTGGACGTCGTCGATCACGAGCACATCGGCGTCGCGGTAGTACTGGCGGAAGTCCTCTACGCGGTGACTCTGGATCGCCTGGATGAACGCGTTGGTGAAATCCTCGCAGCTCATGTAGACGACCCGAGCGTCGGGGGTGCGCTTCGAGATCGTGTGGCAGATGGCCTGCAACAGATGCGACTTGCCCAGGCCGACGTTGCCGTGCACGAACAGCGGGTTGTAGGCGAAACCTGGGTTCTCGGCGATCGCGATGGCCGAGGCATGGGCGAGTCGGTTGCAGGAACCGACGACGAACTTGTCGAACGTGTAGTTCGGGTTGAGGCGCGGCCCTGAGCCGTCAGCGGGTCCCGACTTGAGGTTCGAGGGGAAACCGATGCCGGCAGGACGGTTGTCGTACGCCCGGTGTGGTTCGCCACTCTGCGACCCGATCAACTCACGAGAAGGCGTGCCAGAGGAGGGTGAGAACTGCTCCCGGATCGGGTCCAGGACGACATCGAGGTTGGCGCCCATCCGCTGGTTGCCCGGAGAGTCGAGGCCTGCGAAAGCGAGGCCATCCCAGGCATCCTCGTCGCGATGACCGAGCTGAACGCGGTGCTTCGTCAGTTCGAGGAGGCGGTCTACCTCCTCGGCGGCGGTCTGGAGCACGGCGAGGAAGTTCCGCTGCAGCCAATCGCGCACGAACTGGCTCGTGACCGAGACCTCGACCTCGGTCTCGGTGAGCCGGATCACATCGAGCGACCGGAACCACGTCTCGAGCTGCTCGCGACGGACGTGGGTCGCCAGTCGCTGCAGCAGCTGCACCAGGTATTCGCGTTCGGCGTTGGGTTCGCCGCCCGAAACCGCCTGGTGGCAGGACGCGGAGCGACCCGCGGCGGGCTTGTTGTCGGCGTTCATTGGCTGATTGCCCTCGAGCTGCGGACTTCCCTCGGATGGATGGGCATCGACCATTGCGTTGTGACTCCTCTTGGCTCTCCAGGTTACCGCAGCTGAGACTTCGACTGGGGCGGAGATGGGATTTCTTGGACCGGGGGAAAGACACCACGTCGAAGCACGACCACTCTCCCCCGCAAAGCGGAACCGGAACGGAACCCGTGCTCGGTACGGACCTCTCCCTCTTTCGCAGGTGACATTTGCGAGCGGGAGTCGATCCGTCCGTCGGCGAGAGGTTCCGAAGTGACGGTCTGACCTGGGCTGGGTGGCTGTGAAACGACTGACTGATGGCACGGCGAACGTGGGTTCGGCGGGCCGATCGGGTTCGCGCCAACGGTAGGCATCCGCTGGAACGAGTCCTCGACTGACGTGGTTTTCTTTACCCCGCAGACAGCCTGTCGTGCAAGAGCAGTCGAGCAACTTTGCAGCACGTGAACAGTCGATGAATCGTTCGCGAGGATCGTCGCCGAACGTGCGCCCCCAAGACTCAAAGGACTTGGACTAGCGATGGCAGTTCGTTGCGCGACCGTCGTGTGCGCTACTTTTTTTTCGCTGCGCGGCGATGACGTCACCAGTGCGCCGACCAACTTCGAATCGATCTTGCTGTGACTCGATCCAACCGAAACTGAATCGAACGCACGTGCGCGCAACGGCATCGTCGAGACCGATTCGTCGCAGGACTCGTGGCGGCAAAGGTGCGCCCGAAGAGCACGCGCTGCCGTGCGAAGCCTGGATCCCGACGAGATCGAGCATTGGTAACAGGTTGCGCCCTTCGACCTCGGCGAAGGCGATCATGGCGGTGTTGGGCAGGCTGGAGTCGAGTGGCGTCAGCACGCGGTGATCGACTGCCGAACTGACGAGTCCGGCCAGGAACGAATCTCGCGCGCGTCGCATGCATGCCTGCCGTCTTGCGAGTTCGACGATCGCCAGCTCGATCGCGAGCGCGTTGGCCGCCGCGAGCGCCGGACTCTGAGTCCCGGGACGCAGTCCTTGCTCCTGGCCACCACCGTTGAGCATCGGACGCAGTGACAGAGCCGCATCGCGCACGACGAGAACGCCGTGGCCGCGAAGCCCCCCGCACTTGTGCGGAGACAACGCGACCGCGGTGGCCTGGTCGAGCACGGTCCGGAGCTCGATGCGACCCAACGACTGCGCTGCATCGACGAACAACGGGACCCGCATGCTGGTGGCCAGCGCGGCAGCGCCCTCCACTGGTTGTAGTGTTCCAAGTTCGCTCTGTGCGTGCACGAGTGCGACGAGGCCGACGGGTTGCTCCGGTTCGCGAACGATCGCGCGGCCTTCGGTATCGACTTCCCACGACACCATGCCGCGACGGTGCGCCGCTTCGAAGGTTGCTGGATGTTCGGTCGGTGCCAGCAGCACAGGAAGGCCGGCATCGCCGAGGCCGTGCACCGCGAGGTTGGCAGCTTCGGTGCCTCCGCTCGTGAACACGAGGTCGTCCGGGGCGACGCCGAGCGCCGAGGCGATGCGGGCGCGGGCGCCCTCCAATTCGGCGCGGGCCCGGCGACCGGCGGAGTGGACGCTCGCCGGGTTGCCAGGACAGTCACGCTCGACCCGGACGAAGCACTCGAGGACCCTGGGATCCACCGGTGCACCTGCATTCCAGTCGCAGAAGTGCGGCTCGGGCTTGCCGGTCACTGCAGCACGCGTTCGTAGATCTCGAGGTAGCGACCGATCACCCGGTCGGCGTCGAAGTGCTCGACCGTGCGATCGCGAACGGCCTGCGACATCCTGGCATGTCCGTCGGGATCGGTCAGCAATCGCAGCGCTGCCTCCGCCATTGCGTCAGGATCGGCGAACGGGGTCAGGGCACCCGTCGGTCCGAGGACCTCCTCGACGCCACCGACCGCCGTGCTGATACAGGGCACCCCGCAGCTCATCGCCTCGAGCATCGACAGGCCGAAGCTCTCGGTCTCCGAAGCGGACAGGAACAGGTCGGCCTTCGGCAGCACCCGCTCGAGATGATCGACGACGCCGAAGTGTTCGACCTTGGCGCTGCAGCCGAGGTCCGAGGCGACCGCGAGGGCGTGTTCCCGATCCGGACCATCGCCGATCAGCCAGAGCCTGGCCGGTACCTTCGACTGGATCGAGGCGAAGGCCCGGACGACGTCGGCGACCCGTTTGACCGGACGGAAATTGGAGACGTGGACGAGGATGCGCTCCTCGTCGGCGCGGTCGTAGTAGCGTTCGGCGTCCTTCGGACACCAGGTGTTGATGTCGACGAAGTTGGGCACGACCTCGACCGGCTTCTTCACGCCGAACACGAGCTGCGTCTCGTCGGCGAGGAACCGGCTCACGGCGGTCACGGCGTCGGATTGCTCGAGCGCGAAGCGGGTCGGCCGCAGGTAGGCGCGATCGCTGCCGACGACGGTGATGTCGGTGCCGTGCAACGTCGTCATGAACTTCAGGCACCCGTTGTCGCCGCACATGCTGCGGGCGAGGAAGGCGCTGACGGCATGCGGAATCGCATAGTGGACGTGGAACAGGTCCACGTTCGCCTCCTCACGGACCTCGAGCATGCGTGTGGCGAGGGCGAGGTCGTACGGCGGGTAGCGGAACAGCGGGTAGGCCGTCACCGCGACCTCGTGAAAGCGCAGCCCCGGCGTGCCGCGGCGCAACCGTCCGGGACGGTCGTAGCTCAGCAGATGAACCTCGTGGCCCTTGGCGGCGAGCGCGTTGGCAACTTCCGTTGCCACCACGCCGCTCCCACCCACGGTCGGATAGCAGACGATGCCGATGCGCATGCGCCGCTGATACTACTGCGGCGCACCGAGCCCGCTACCTGCTGCCCGAACGATCAGTGGACCAGGGCGACCGGGAGCTGCATGGCGACGAGACAGGTGCCGCGGCCATCGCTGTCGATGCGACAGTTGCCGTGGAAGGCGGTGACGAACTCGCTCAAGGTGGCGGCCCGCTCGGAGAAGTGAGAGTCGCCCTGGGCGTCGGGGGACTCGATCTCGAGCCAGACCGTGTCACCCTCGAGCCGGGTCCCGGCCGCGATCTCGCCGCCGGACCGGATCGAGCCGAGGACCAGCATGAGGGCACGTTGCACCGCGAACGCGAGCTGGCCAGCCGGGCAGGCGATGCGGGGCAGACCCGGTTGCAGCTGGCTGCGCACGACGACCGGGATGTCGAGCTCGGCCACGCAGCCGCGCAGCGAGTGCTCGACGATGCGGTTGAGGTCTGAATCCTCGGACCGCTTCGCCGCGTAGACGACCGAGCTGATCAGCTCCTGCAGCATCGCGGCCTCGGTCTCGAGGACTTCGCAGGCCTCGTAGTCCTCGCCTTCGTCCTCCGTCTGCTGCAGGCGATAGGCCTGCTCATCGATGCGACCGAGGCATTGACCGAGGAGCGTCGTGATGCGGTCGAGGTCGGTCTCGCGGTGTGTCATGCCGGTCGGCTATCGGACGCCGGCCGGCAACGACATGAGGCAGATTCCGACAGTGTCCCGTGGCCCGGGCCCGGACTTGTCCGGCTCAGGTCGAGGCTTCCGAGGCTTCCGACTCGTCGGCAGCTCGCGGTGGTGTGGGCGATTCTGCCGTCGCGGGCATCTGCATCCCGATCATCTGCAGGAACTCGGCGGCGAAGGCCTCGTAGTCGCGCGCGCCGTTGCAGTCCGGCGCGTGCTCGAAGATCGTCATGCCGAAGCTCGGGGCTTCGGCCAGCTTGACGTTGTTGCGGATACGGGTTCGGGTCAGCAACGTGCCGAAGTGCTCCTCGATCTCGCGCAGGACCTCGGCGCTGAGATTGGTGCGGGCATCGACCATGCACGGTAGCACGCAGGCGATCTGCAGCGCCGGGTTGAGCCGCTTCTGCACCAGCTGGATGACCTCGAGCAGCTTGGCCATACCCTGGAGCGACAGGAACTGGGCCTGCATCGGGATCACGACCTTGTCGGCGGCGACCAGGACGTTGGCGCTCAGCACGCCGAGCGACGGCGGGCAGTCGAACAGCACGAAGTCGAACGCGTCGGCCTGCGGAAACGCGTCGAGCGCCTCGCGCAGGATCGTCTCGCGGCCGATGCGGTTGGCGAGCACCTGTTCGACGCCGGCCAGCGACGAGTCGCTCGGCACCATGAACAGGCCGGGCGTGGCCGTCTCGAGGATCAGGTCGGCGATCTGCGCGTCCTCGACGAGCAGGTTCGTCATGGTGTTGCTCTCGAGGTCGGGCCGCTTGTCGACGTGGACCGTCAGGTTGGCCTGCGGATCGAGGTCGAGCAGCAGCACGCGAAACCCGGTTCGCGCGAGCGCGGCGCCCAGATTGACAGTGGTCGTCGTCTTGCCGACGCCGCCCTTTTGGTTGATGACCGCGATCCGCTGCATGAGTACCTCCACGCTGATGGTCCGCGTTCGTCGGGCCAGTGGCGAGGGATTTCTCGTGCCGTGAATCAGGGATCGGGCAGGGAATCAGGCATCGAGCAGGGCGTTCACGGCGCGCAGCGGCAGCGGGCCGTCGTGCCAGAACGACTCCGCGGCGCGCACGCCGATGCGGGCGCCGTAGAAGCGATCGCGAACCTCGGCGCGCTCGAGCAGGTCGAGTCCCTGTACCAGGTGGCCGCGGTCGGGAGGTGCCAGCTGCGATGCGTAGCAGCGCACGACGTCGGCCTTGGCCGCGGCGAGATCGCTGATGTCGACGACGATGGTCGGCTCGATCGGGTGATTGCCGGGGTAGCGCAGGACGACGGCCGGGCGCCATGGCGCGCCGAACTCCGGGGCGTGGTTCTTCAGACCGGCCAGGAAGAACGCGCGGTCGGTGGCGAGCGCCGCCGCGATGTGATCCGGGTGTGCGTCCTTGGCCACCGGCGCCAGCAGCAGCCGCGGCCGCGCCGTCCGCAGCGCCCGGACCAGGAGATTCGCGGTCAGGTCATCGGCCGTGATGCCGGTGTCGGGCAGCCCGAGGTTGCTGCGCTGCAACACGTCGAGCTGCCGTGCCGCCGCCGCGGCTTCGAGTTCGCGCTCGGCCGCCGTCCCGCGCGAGCCCTTCTCGCCGCGCGTGAAGTCGAGCAAGGACACGCTGAACCCCTGGCGGCGCAGGCGCAGCAGCGTACCGGCGGCGGCGATCTCGATGTCGTCGGGGTGCGGACCGAAGGCCAGCACGTCACAGGACTGCATGTCGGCGACGTCGGTCATCTCAGAACTCGAGCACACCGTGTTCGATGCGGAAAGGGTCGGCGGCGGCGATCAACGTGTCGGCGAGCGACTGCCCGTGGGACACGAGGTACGGCAACGGGCCGAGCACGCGCTCCTGCATACGCCCGCGCGGCCGCAGCGCGCTGCATAGTCGACGGATCTGGCGCAGGCCCGTGCCCTCGCGGTTCTGCTGCGCGCTCTTCACCTTGTTGCGCAGCCGCTGGATCTCGTCGAGCACCTTGCCGCGGGTGCGGTCGAGCGCGCTCAGCATCGAGCTGTCCAGCCGCTTGAGCGTGTTGCCGATGGCGTCGAGGTCGGCGGCCAGCCGGACCTCGATGTCGGCCATGGCGTCGTCGACGCCGTCGCCGGTCGAGGTGTCGAGGCTCTCGGCCAGGCGCTCGGGTGACTGTTCGAGGTCGGGGATGTCGAGCGAGAATCGGGCCAGCAGCCGCTGCAGCGACGGTTCGACCAGGGTCAGCGAGGCCCGCGGCACGAAGACCGGCTGCGGCACGCCGAGCAGGCGATAGAGCGGGGCCACGGCGGCGAGGTAGTTGAGCTCGCCGGGACCGACCACGAACGCGATCGTCGGCAGGCACGCGTCCTGCCACAGCGGGCGCAACAGCACCCCGGGGCTGAGATCCTGCGCCCGACCGGCGGCCTCGCCATCGGCGAGCGGTTCGCGTTGCCCGGCGGTCAGCTCGAACATCATCGTCGCCGACGGGTCGAGCGTGACGTCGATGCCGAGATCGCCGAGATCCTCGCAGGCGAGGCGGACCTGCTCGCGGATGTCGTGCGCCTTGCTCCACCACTTGGGCAGCGGCTCGAACGCCTCGGGCGGCAGGTCGCGCGGCTCGATGACGAGCAGACCATGTGCGCCGAAGACCTCGAACATCAGCCGCGCCTGCAGGTCACCGAAGGTCTCGTTGGGATGCTTCGGCCGGAACAACGACAGCGCCCAGTCACGGTACTCGGTCTGCGGCAGCAGCGAGTCGACCTCGAGCAGCACCCGCTCGACATCGCGGCCGACGGCCATGGCGCGCAGCGGTTCGGAGCTGCGCTCGCGATCGATGCGGAAGCGTTGCACGTCCTGCGATTGGTTGACGAGGAACATCCGGTTGGCCTCGTCGAGGTCGTGATCGTCGCTGTGATTCCAGAACAACGGCACCACCCGCGGCCCGTTGGCCACGGCGTTGATCTCCCGACACAGACGGATCGCCGTCGCCGCCTTGTGCAGCGTGTAGAGCGGACCGCCGCACAGACCCGGTTGCTGGCCCGTGATCACGACGTGGACGTTGGCGTCGAGCAGCGCATCGGCCGAACGGTGCACCTCGTCGCCGGCGCCGTGCCGGTCGGCATAGGCGTGCAGCGACTTCACCAGATCGTCGCGCCGCAGCAATCGTCCGGCGCCGGTCGGCGCCTGCCGCAGCAGCTCGCTCACCGTGCGGGCCCGGATGCCGAGGAATCGGGACAGGTCGCGGTCGTCCTCGAGGAAGCGCTGCTGCATCGCGGAGGCCCCGAGGCGCCGGTACGAGATGTGCCGAACCGTGGCCGTCACTTCGTCGTGCCCCCCGTGGCCACGGCGCGGCATTCGCGGGCGAAGGCGGCCGCCGCGGCTTCGATGCGTTCGAGCCAGTCATCGTCGTCGGGCGCGAAGCACTGCATCACGCCGCGGCTCTGGTTGACGATGGCGCCGAGCCCGCGGTCATCGAAGGCAGCGGCGAGATCTTCGACCTTGGCGCCCTGGGCGCCGACGCCGGGCAGCAACAGCCAGGCGTGCGGCAGCAGCGCCCGCAGCCGCTCGAGCTGTCGCGGCCAAGTCGCACCGACGACGGCGCCGACCGGGGAGTAGCCCTCCGCCAGCGGCAACTCGCGGCCCCAGCGGGTCACGGCCTCGGCCACGTGATCGCATAGCGGTCGGCCTTCGATCTCGAGATCCTGGAAGTCCCGGGCGCCCGGATTGCTCGTACGCACCAGGACGAACACGGCGCGGCCGCCGCGTTCGGGGTGACACGCGTCGAGGAACGGCGAGATCGAGTCGCCGCCGAGATAAGGATGCAGCGTGACGGCATCGGCCGATTTGAAGTGGCCTTCGGCGTAGGCCTGTGCCGTGCTGCCGATGTCGCCGCGCTTGATGTCGCCGATGACGAGCAGGCCGTGCTCGCGCGCGAGGTCGCAGGTGGTCTCGTAGGCACGGTAGCCGTCGGCACCGAAGCACTCGAAGAAGGCGATGTTGGGCTTCACGCAGGGCACATGCCGGGCCAGCACCGGGATGGTCGCGCGGTAGAACGCAACGAACCGTTCGGCGGCGTCCGCACCCTCGGCTACGCCCTTCGGCAGTGCGTCCACGCGCGGGTCGAGGCCGACGACTACGGGGGCTGCGCCGGCGAGGACGCGGCGGGCGATTTCGACAGCGAAACTGGGCATCGAGGCGGACAGAGTAGCGGTGATTCTCGGTGGCGCGAGCCGGCCTCGTCTGATTCTCTTTGTGGCCCCTTCAGTCCGAGCACAAGCAGGACCCCCACTCATGGCAGTTACCTTCGTGCCCAAGGAATCGGTAGCGGGTGAGACGCGCGTCAGCGCCACGCCCGAGACCGTCAAAGGCATGCTCAAGCTCGGCCTCGCGGTCGAGGTCGAGCGCGGCGCCGGCGATGCCGCCGGCTTCTCCGACTCCGAATACGAAGCCGCCGGCGCCAGGCTCGTCGACGCCGCCGCCC
>JAGQRA010001002.1 GCA_020425885.1 Planctomycetota bacterium
GGTGCCGACCGGCATCGTCTCGGCCGAACTCGTGAAGCGCCCGAACGTGCCGGTCTCGACGCAGGCGTGCCCGCACTGTGCGGCCGAGGGGCACGGGGATGATGCCGTGTTCTGTCGGCTGTGTGGTCAGAAGCTGTGAGGTGTGAGGTGTGAGGTTGGGGGTGGAGATCATCAGCCCGTTCGAACTGCTGACCGGAGCTGGAGTCGGCCCGCTACTCCGCAGCCCCGACTTCTCGGAGCTACGGTTCTCGGTGCGGACCGCCCGATCCTGAGCTGATCCGTCCGTTGTCGACCGGGGCCAGGAGCTCCTCGACGTCCTGCCGGCTCATGGTTCGGACAACCGCCAGAGCGCGGATGGGTATGTCCGGGAATCGTGTCCGCAGGACCCATGCGCACCCGAGCAGAGTCGAGCCGCGGGTGACGACATCGTCCACGAGAGTGATGCGATCCGGTCGGGTTCGAATGATGTCCTGGCAGCGCAGGGACGCCTCGTGCCTCTCTGGCGACGGGCGCTCGGCTCCTTCGCTGACGAGGGCGCTCTTCGGAACAGGGGAGTGTCGCTCCAGCAGGCACTCGATCCCCCTGCAGAGTCCGCGCTCCTTCAGCTCCGTGCAGATGGCGTGGGCTGGCCACAGCATGTGTTTGACCTTCGGCATGCGCCTGGGGACGGGCACGAGAACGGCGTCGGCGCCGAGGAAGTCAGCGAACATGCCCGCAGCAACCCTCTCCGCGAACCGCCGCCCCACCTGTCGGACGTAGTCCGATCGGCAGTTCTTGATGTGTCGGACGACCTGTCTGGATTGGGTCGATTGCTCCGATGTTCCCTGCGGCGCGTAGACGAGGAGCGACCCGAAGGCGAGTTCAGAAGGGGATCTCTTTGGGGACTTCACGGCGTCCACTCGGCAGCAGCCGGACGAGGTCCTCGAACGTGTCCTCGGTCAGAACCTCGGCACCGTAGTCGGCGAACTTGCGTGGGAACTCCAGCCCTTCGTCGTCGAACAGGGAACGCGCGAGGAAGAGGGGGCGGGCCAGCCGGATCGCTTCCCAGCCCTGGTGAAGCGTCCCGCTGCCCTCGGCGGCCTCGATGATCACGGTGGCGTCCGTGATCAGGGCCATGGTCTTGTTGCGGATGGGGAAGGTGTGCCGCCCGACCTTGGTGCCGCTCGGGAACTGCGAGATGGCGAGGTGGTCACGCATGATCTCGGTCTGCAGCGCACGGTTCTTCGCCGGATAGCACTGGTCGAGGGGTGTGCCGAGGACGGCGATGGTCCGGCCGCCGTTGGTGATGGCTGCCCGGTGTGCCGCAGCATCGATCCCCTCGGCGAGGCCGCTGACCACGATGACCCCTCGGGCGACGAGGAGGCGTGCGAGCTTGTCGGCGCGGGCGAGGCCGTCGCGGCTCGCTTTGCGTGCCCCGACGATCGAGACGGTCGGCCCGGCACGAAGCAGGTCGTGGTCGCCGGCGACGAACAGCTCCCTCGGCGCGTGCTTCTGCTCGGCCTCGTTGAAGGGCCAGAGCAGATCCTCCGGGGTCCACCGTTCGATGTTCATGCCGCCGGGAGCCAGTTTCGCGCTGGGACGGTGCGTCGGCAAGGGGAAGCCGCGAACCAGCGAGCCAACGAAGGCCGCGCGCGAACGTCGCGCGGTGCCCTGCCTGAGCCTGTGAGAATCGCGGCTGCGAGGCGAGCCGACAGCGTCGATGTCCCGATCACGGGGCGCCGCCGGTCCACCCACCTATGCGCGCGCGAAGAAGTAGTCACCGCGTCAGGGCGGCGTGCCGCCGCGTCGACTCGCCAACAGCTCCACGGTCAGGCGACGGTCCTGGGCCCATGGATGGCGACCGAGGACCCGACACACGCCGACGGCCGCACCGTTCGGTGATCCCGCCGGACCGGCGACGAGCATCGCGAACAAGGCCGGTTCGTCGTTGAGCAGGATCGTCATCGGCACGCTCCTATGCGACCCTTCCGCATCCTGCTCGCCGGCGGCGAACGGCTCGGCGGCGAAGAAGTCGACCGAGAGTTTCGTCGTCACCTCCCACCGCGTGAGAATCGACCCCAAGGAGGGCAACGCGATCACCTCGAACAGGATCTCGCGCGTCACCGGGTTCTCCTTCAGGATGTCGAACAACTTCCGGCAAGACTGGGCTGCCGCACCCACGCGCCGTGCGTCGTCATACTCGCGCTCCGGCAACTCGAGCATCGGCGCGTCACGTCCCATTGCGATGCGCCCTGCCATCTTCGCCTGCATCCGGTTGCCGATCGCGCACGCCTCGACGAGACCGTCGCGCAGGGTCTTCTCGAAGGCCAGTGACTCGGCGGTCGCGAGGCTCCGGCCGTTGCCGTCGAACGCCTCGACGCGAATGCGCACGTGCTCCAGATCGGTGGCCAGGTCCCAGATGCTGACGCCGTCCGGCAACGGCCTCATCCCTGCGTCGATCTCACGCTGGCGGGCCGGGTCGGGCCGGATGCGATCTTCGAAGTCCTCTGGGAAACGCCCGTCCAAGCCGCGCCGCACTTCGCGACAGACCACGCGCAGGTGCAGGTACCAGATGCGCTTCCGGCTGCCGTCTTCGAGGCACACGCCGAACAGGAGTTCGTCCCCTTCGACAATTGGTTGGTCCGCGGCCACCGGCGCCATGCCGACCAGGATCCGCTCGCCTGCCGCGAACCGTTCCTCGATGACGGCCACCGCTTCGCGCAACGAAGGTTCCCAACCCGTTCGCGGCGCAGCCGAACAGCCTGTGCAAAGGAGCCAAACGGCAACTGCCAGCAAACGAACTGCCCCAGCACTTGGAACATGCGCGAGCAGCATGTTGACCCGTCGTCGACGTTGGTGCCATTGAGCGCGTAGAAAGACCAAGGTGCAGTCCAAATTACCCGAACCCCGCCAGCCCGCGATCCGGCCCCTGGGAGAAGTCGACTTGCCAGCGCTGGCGATGCCCGTGCCATAGCCCTTGTCGACGAACACAGCGTTCGCGATCTGCACGTCGTTGTCGTTCTTCGGGATCGAGCACGCGTGTGGTAGACGGTTTCTTGCCGGAGGCCAACGACGAGTTCGTCGTCGCCGTCCCGGGGGGATCACACGTCAGGATCTTCGGCGCGAACGCGTAGTCGGTGCGGTTCGCCTTCCGACCGAACGCCGCGTCGACGTCCCCCAAGAACTCGGGCAGCCAACGTCTCAACGCAGCAGAGCGACCTGCAACCTCGCGGCATCCTCGCCGCCGCGCAACCATCCCTGCCAGAGCCCGTCGGGACCGACCTCGATCGCGATGCCCCTGGCGATGCCCGCGCCATCGAGCAGCAAGAGCAGCGATGCCGGCGCCGAATCGCAGAGGAACCTCACGACACAGCCCCCGCCATCGAACCGGTTCACGATCGGGCTGACCTCGAGATCCGCAACCTCGACCGCGACCGCCTGCCCATCCTTCATCGCAGAACCGAGCACCTTGGTCTCGGGCCAGGCGAACATCGCCTTCCCAGCGTCGCGCAGCAACGGCACCGCCGTCGCCAGATCGTCCCATTCGGTCTCGACCAGCGGGAAGTCGCGATCGAGCACGCCGACCGCGGCCCCGACCGCCGTGACCTCCGCAGTGTGCCGCAGTTTGAACGCGTAGCGACCGGTCCACACCTGACTCGGCGCGAACAGCGCCGCCACGGCGATCACCACCCACGCGGTCGTGCGGGCCGAACCGTTGCGGCGCAGCACGAACAACAACCCGAGCCCGGTCCAGAGCATCATCACCCACGGCACGTAGCGTTGCGACGTGACCTGATCGGGGCGGGCGCGGAAGAACTCGGGCCGCAGCAGCACCACCAGCGCGCCGACCGTGAGACCGAACCAGGCCAGCCCGAGCGCGAACCGCCGCGCCGGTTCAAACTCA
>JAGQRA010001003.1 GCA_020425885.1 Planctomycetota bacterium
AATGCGATCTGTATTTCCGGGCATTGGATCGGCCCGATCACGTCAAGAATCTACTTTCCCTCGAAATAGGCGCCGCGTGGGTCAATGAGGCGCGCGAATTACCGTTCACCATCATCGAAGCAATCGATGATCGGATCGGCCGTTATCCGCCGGCGGGCGTGACTGACCGGGCAACGCAATGGCGCGGCCTGCTGATGGACACGAACCCGCCGGACTTCGAGAGCTGGTGGTATCGCTTGTGCGAGGAAGAGCGGCCGAGCGGCTGGCAATTCTTCATCCAGCCCGGCGGCGTGCTCAAGCGGCATGGCGAGTGGACGCCGAATCCAAACGCCGAGAACCTGGAAAACCTCGAGGATCAGTATTACGAAACGCGGATGCAGGGCAAGACGGACGACCACATATCCGTCTATTATGCGAACCAGTACGGTTACACCAGCGACGGGAAGCCAGTGTTCGAGGACTATTCAGACGCGCTGCACGTGCGGGCCGGCCGGTTCGATGCCAGCCTGGAGCTGATCCGCGGCTGGGACTTCGGCCTGACGCCGGCGTGCGTGTTCGCGCAGCAGCACCGCTCTGGGCACGTGCAGGTGCTGGCCGAGATGCAGGCCAAGCGGGCCGGGATCGAGTCGTTCGGCGAGGACGTCAAGCGGCGGACGCTGGAGCTGTTCCCGGACTGCGAGCAGGTGCTAGACGTGGGCGATCCGTCCGGCGAGTTTGGCAAGGACACCGAACAGGCCGAGCACACCGCTTTCGGCATCCTGCATGCCATGGGGATCGACATGATCCCACAGAGTAACGATCTGACCATGCGACTCGGCGCTGTCCGCCACGGCCTGACCCGCATCGTCGACGGCGTGCCGCTGCTGACCATCGACCCGAGCTGCACGCTGCTGCGGAAGGCACTGGCGAGGGACTACCAGCTGCGGCGCAAGTTGGTGGGCGCTGACCGGTACAGCGACAAGCCCGAGAAGGGACCAGCAAGCCACATCGCCGACGCGCTGCAGTATGTGTGCTCAGAGGCATTCGGCTACGTGCTCGGCACCGATGGCGCCAGCACCGAACCGCCGGAGCGGCAAGACAGCTACGTCGACCGATCTGACAGCGTCTACGCGGCGCGCCAGCAGACCAGCTATACGGGGTGAGACAATGGGAATCGTGACCGGTCTACTTGGGGGCGGCAAGCCCAAAGCGCCACCGCCGATCGTCCAGGCTACGCCGGCGCCACCGCCCGACACGGCGCGCGAGGATCTGGCAGCCGAGGCCGAGGCCGCGCGCAAGGCAGCGGCCGAAGAGGCGCGCAGCAAGAAACAGCGGGCCGCCGGCGTGCTCAGCACGATCCGCAACGAGGGCGGCGCGCAGGGCCTGCTGGGCCCGGTGTCCGGCGTCCGTAAACAGCTGTTTGGGTCGTAGGCCATGGCCAGCCCGCGCGACATCATCGCGCTCTACAAGGCCAAGCGGTCCGAGCGCTCTGTGCTCGATACCGAGCTGCAGGCGATCACCGACTACGTGCTGCCCTACGGCGTCAACGTCACCGACACCACGAGCCCCGGCGCGCGGCGCGGGGCCAGGCGCTACGACTCCACCGCGGCAGACTCTGCCGAGCTGCTGGCCGCGGCGCTCAGCGACACGATCACGAACCCGGCGCAAACGTGGATGGGCTGGGAGTTCGGTGTCGATGAGCTGAACGAGAACCTCGAGGCACGCGAATGGCTCGAGGCCGCGACCGATGAGCACATGTCGACACTGGACGACTCCAACTTCTACACGCAGGCTGATGAGGCCTGGATCGGGCTGGTGTCCTACGGCACCGATGCGATGTATGAGGAGGAGCTGCCGCGCGATCGCGATGGCGCGTTCACCGGTGTGACGTTCCAGGCGTGGCCGATCTCCGAATACGTCTTCACCGAGGATGCGAACGGCGAAGCGAACGGCGCGATCCGATGCTTCCAGCTCACCGCCGCGGCCGCCCGACGCAAGTTCTCGCAGATGCCCAGGTATCAGGGGCTCGGCCGGAAGAT
>JAGQRA010001004.1 GCA_020425885.1 Planctomycetota bacterium
ATTGGCGTTGCCGGGGCGCGCCGCCTCGGTCGCCGACAGCGCCGACGGATCGGTGACGATGCGGAAGCCATCATCGTGCATCGGCGCGCCGCAGCCGCCGATCAGGTCACGGGCCTCGATCTCGATCCGCGCCCGGGTCAGGTCGATCTGCTCGTTCCAGTCGGCGTCGATCTGCACGCGACCCTGTTGCATCCGAACGCCGCTGTAGTGCCGGCGTCGGTCGAACGTCGCACGGGTGAAGTCGCCTTTCATGATTTGCTCGCTAGCGGATGATTGAGTCGATGTCGTTGCGGTTCAGGTCACGAAGACGAACCCGCTCTCGAGGCCGAGGCGGAGGTACTCGTCGAGGCTGGCCTGCAGATTCGCGATGCGTTGTGGGTTCTTGAGGAGGCTCCAGACCCCCATCTCGGATCCGTCCTCGGCGCCGGTCCGGATCTCGACCGCACAGGCCCGCGCCAGCTGCGCGAACCCCGGATCGCCGAATCGGGTCGATGTGAACATGGGCACCGTGGCCGCGATCACGCGCGCCACCTCGTCGGGCGACAGCGCCGATCGCTCGACGCCGAGTTCGCGCGCCCGCGCCTCGATCGCCAGGCCGGGCTGACAGCGGAAGCGACGCGGCGTGCGCGACTCCGCGCCGAGGCGGCGCGGTGGCACGAACGAGAAGCGGACGCAACCCTGTTGCAGACGCTCGACGACGACGACCTCGCGGAAGATCGTCTCCGACGCGTCGAGGCGCTCGACGAACACCCGGCCGAACACGGTCGTTCGCTCCAGGGACAGGGCCGGCCCCGAAACGGTCGCGCCGAGGTCACCGGCGATCGACACCCCGGGGCCTGAGGCGCCGGCCGCGAGCAGGGAGCGACCGTGCACCACGCTGTCGGCGACGGCGATCGAGCGGATCACGTTCGAGGCGATCAGCGGCGCCGTGATCGTCCGCCGCAGCGACAGCGACAGCCCATCGTTGTCGCTGCCGGCGACCGAGCTGTCGACCTCGACGCCTTCGACGAGCGTCGAATCGACGAACTCGAGCCCACCGAGATTGCCGGCCCGCACCAGGACCGGCTGTTCGATCAGCACGCCGTCGAAGCGGAGCTCGCCGGGGGCGGCGCTGCCGGCCGCAGCGGTCCCGACCACCTCGATGGTGCCGCCGAGCAACGCGCGTCGCTCGGCGCGCTCGACCGGCAAGCCGTCGGCGATCCCGGCCCACTCGGCGGCGAGGATGGTCAGCCGACGCCCCTCGCCGAGCTCGATCGTGCTCGGGCCCAAGAGGTCATCGTTCTGCGCGCTGTTGTCGAGCAGCACGATGTATCCGGTCGCGTTGATCGTCTGCGCGTTCCACGCCACGACCGCGTCGGCGATCGAGAGAAACCGCGTCGTGCCGTTCGAGGCGACGCCGAGATGGGCGAAGGAAGCCTCACGGCCGACCGCGGCGACCCAGCCATCGAGCTCGAGACCGGCGTCGACATCGCGCTGATAGGGCCCGGCGCCGAGGTCGCCGGCGAGGCCGTAGGCGTAGCTGACGTGCACGATCGTCGGCACGACCGCGGCGGGGAACGCGACGCGGCCGAGCTCGGGATCGACATAGGCGCGGATCGGCATCGGCACCGCCAGCGTCGTGCCGTCGGCGAACTCGACGGTGTAGCTCTTGCTGCCCGAAGGCGCGGTCCAGCCGGCCTCGTCCCAGGCCGACAAGTCGCAGATCATGATCTCCTCGGCCGGGATCGCGACGAAGCTGCCGCCGCCGGCGGCGACGTGGTCCTCGTCGAGGAAGACCTGCAGCACCGGCGGGTTGGCCGCATCGACGCGATCGTCGAACCAGGCGTAGGTGACCGTGCGCTCGCCGCCCAGCACCAGGTTCTCGGCCATGACCTGGCGACGGGCCTCGAGCTCGTCGTAGAGCGGCCGACGCCGCAACCGCGCCGGCACGTTGAGCTCGGACGCCAGCTGGGTGATCTCGCTCTCTGCCTGCGGCCGGTTGAACAGCGGCAGGTCGAGGCCGAGCGGATCGAACGTGTAGCGACCCTCCGTCGGGGCGGCGTGCGGTCGGGCCTCGCTGCGGACGATCGGGCAGGCCGCGAGCCGCCACAGGAACAGTCCGACGTTCGGGATGTTGGGGCGCGCGGCGCCGGCCGCGATCGGACGGACGTCGACCCCGTACGCGGCCGGATCGAACGCGCCGCCGATCAGCTCGAGGGCACCCGAGTCGCGCAGATCGAGGGTCCGCACGTGGTCGCCGCGGACATGGTTCAGGTGCTGGGTCGTGTCCAGGCGAAGGAAGAACTCGACGGCGCGGCTGCGCCAACCCGTGGTGTCGAACGCCAGCTGCTCGAGCATCGGCGCCGTGCCCTTGCGCCGCCGATAGGCCAGGGTGTTGGCGACACGGCCGCGTTGGCTGAACGCGGCGGTGTCGACGAAGCCGTGCAGGTTGGTGACGCCGAGCAGGTCGCCGATGTAGGGCACGACCCACTCGGCGCAGGTCTCGATGAAGAGATCGTCGTGCAGCTGATCGATGTCGGCCTCGACCCGCCGGGCCTGCTCGGCGATCACCTCGATCAGCGCCCGCAGCTCACCCGTTCCCTCGTCCCGGATGCGATAGATCGACGGCAGCAGCTGCCAGAGTCGGTCGGCGGTGAAGTGGCTCATGATGACACCGCCTCCAGGCTGATGCCGTCGCCATCGATGACGACGAGCTGCGCCGGCAGCACCACGCCACCTTCGTAGCGCGCGGTGAGGGCGAGGAGCCGCGGATGCTGCAGTGCGGCGAGGCCGTTCAGGGTGTCGAGATCGACCGCGATGACCCCGTCGACGCCCTGTAGCACGGCCATGATCTCGCCGGCGGTGACACCCTGCCCGAGCGCCCGTCGGGCGAAGGAGAAGGCATCGAGCAGGACCGCCGTCGCCGCCGCCAGGACGTCGTCCCGGACGTGGGCGGCATCGACGATCAGCTTCGCCGACAACGAGAACTCGATCTGCTCCCAGACCGCGGTCTCGATCCGTTCGGCGCCGTGCCAGGCAGCGGCGAGCGAGTCGAGCAGATTGGCGACGGTGTCGCCCGAGACCTCCGCGCCGTCGACGCCGGCGACGGTGATGTGGGCGAAGCGCTCGGTGCCGTTCCACAGCCGCGCGACCCGGGCCTTGCCGATGCCGGGATAGGCCCGCGCGAACGACTCGAGATCGCGCAGCGACACGACGCGATCGAGGGTCAGCACCGTGAGCGGCGCGTTGGCGCGGGCATCGGCCAGAGCCTCGCGATCGTCACCGCCGCTCGGCGCCAGCGGATTGCTCACGCTCTTCACGCCGAGCGGCTTGTTGATGAGCAGCTTGATCTGATTCGCCGCGATGTGACCTTCGAGCCCCGAGCCGATCCGATAGCTGGCGGTGACGTTCTCGGTTCCGGTCGGCAGGCGGGCGCCGGTCACGCCGTCGCCGAAGCGCACGATCGTGGTGCCGTCGTCCTCGAGCCGCCGCTCGTAGACCATCGCGTCGGGCGGCTGGCCGTAGAGGGTATCGACCTCGTCCCAGCGCACACCGTCGACCCGGAGCTCGAGCGTGCTGTCGTGACCGCGGGTGTTGGCAGCCGCGGTGTGGGTGAGCGGCGAGTTCGCCAGGGTGAAGGTCTGGAAGGCGGCCGCGCCATCGCCGCTGCCGAGGGTCTCGGTCCTGGCTTCGCCGTGGGTGGCGCGCGCCACGTTGGCGTTGATGCGCACCGTGCCGCGCACGTAGCTGTGCAGGAGATCGCCCGTCAGGATCAGCCGCGTCGGATCGGCGGCCTCGTCGACCGAGTGGATCTCGGCGATCTCCTCGACCTCCTGCCCGTCGGTGTCGGTGCCACGGACGACGAGCAGCCGACCGGCTTCGAGCCCCTCGACCAACCGGCTCAGCTCGATGACGTTGCCGGCGACGGGCTCGGTCAGCGGCCGTTCGGCCTGCTCGAGCAGCTCGCTCTGGCCATGGATGACGACCCGGCGCACCGACTCGACCCCGGTGTCGCACTTGTCGAGGTTCTCGCCCAGGATCGAGAGCTGCGTCGACTTGCCGGACAGCGCGAAGCCGGTGAGCGCATCGGCGACGACCCGTTTCACCTCGTAGACCTCGGCATAGGACGGCGAGGCGACGACGATCCACGAGCCTTCGACGATCTCGGTGTAGACCCGATCGAGATACAGCGTGGAGCCGGACTCGTCACCGGTGATGCCGGCGATGGTCAGGTTCGACCAGTGCGTGACCCCGACCGCGGGATCGCCGTACTTGTCGCGGACCTCGGCCGGCAGCACGTTCCAATCGGGGGCGTTGTGACCGAAGTGGGCGGCCCGCGTCCGCAGCGCGTAGACCTTCGGCGCCGCCGACGGGTTCTTGTGCGGGTCGTACGAGCCGAGCCGGTGATCGAGCGTGATCGTGGTCACGTCGTTCTCGCGGTCGAGCTCGATGGCGATGACGCGGCGGAAGTCCCATTGATCGCTGGTCGGGTCCGCCTCCCGTTCCGAGCCGACCAGCAGCAGGCCGTCGCCGAGACCGAGATTGGTGGTCACGCCCTTGAGGTAGATGACCGTGTCGCCCTTGATCGGCGTGAAGGGCGCGCTGGTGCGCGCGCGCAGATCGTTCCATGCGGCCCGGGCATGGATGTCCTCGATGGTCTCGAAGATCTGCGGCAGCTCGTCCTGTCCCGGAACGCTCTGCGCCCTGGTTCCGATCGGGATCTCGGCGGTGCTCGGCGCACCGGTCGGCGTCGTCGACTCGACCTGGAAGGCGAGATAGGTGCCGGCCGCGACACCCGGACGCAGCTCGTAGCCGATCTGCCGCGCCAGCTCGAGCACCGAGCCGCGCTCGACCGCGGTGCGCAGGTAGTGCTCGTTGGCGATGCGCTCCTGGTAGAAGGTCAGCACGTCGAGCGTGACCGCCCAGGCGTCGAGCAGCGCGATCGACGGATCGTCGCCGGCGAGACCGAGGCCGCGCAATGCCGGCCGCGCCCGCAGCGCCCGGTGCATGGCAGCGGCGAACGCACCGTGATCCGCGGTGCGATAGACGATGCTCGACAGGCCCGGTCGATTCGGCACGGGCTCGGGAACGGCAGCGCCGCAGCAGTTGGTCGCGGTCATGACTCAGAGTCCTCCCGCCATCTTCAGGTTCAGCAGCCCGTTCTCGGGCAGACTCGGATCGTTGTCGAGCCGCACGACCTCGAGGTCGGCGACCGCCAGCAGACCGCGTTCGAGCTCGTCGTCGGCGACCTTGCCGTAGCGCTGGAACCGCGTCACCTCGACCGAGGCGACGCCGTCGATCGCCATCGCGCGCCGGTAGATCTGACTCAGGTAGACGGCCTGGCCGAAGGTGAAGGCATCCGGATGGAAGAAGCCGCGCCGGCCGTCGGCCAGCGTCGCGTTGCCGAGTTCGACGAGCAGCGACTGCTGGACATGGGAACGGAAGTAACCGGCCGCGACGCAGACATGGATCTCGATGTCGAGCGGCACGAACACAGGGTCGCGGACCTCGACGTCGAACCCGGCCATACGATAGCGCTCGAGGTGCGCCTGCACCCGCGCCATGAACTCGGCATCGCTGCGCACCGGCAGCCCGCCCTTGCGATCGATGGTCAGGAACACCGTGAGCCAGGAGCCGGTCCAGCGGTAGCGGGCGGCGGCGCGCTGGACCCCCGGCAGTCGCTCGACCATGGTCGCGTAGTCGCGCTCGGTGACCGCCCGTTCCTGCGTACGGAAGGCCTGCGGCGCGGCGATCCGGACCTCGTCGAGGGATTCGGGCTCGGTGCCGCCGACGGCGGCCATCGGGTTGCGCACCGCGACGATGCCGGCCTTGTCGATCACGCTGATCGCGCCGATGCCGACATTGCCGGCCGGACCGCCGCCGACCCGGTAAGAGGCGAGGAATTCCCGGCCGGGCGACGGCGCCTTGCCGAGCTGATCGTTGCCGAAGCGGACGTAGGCCCGACCGTCCTCCTCGGGTTCGACGACGAAGTGCGGTGCCGTACGATCGCTGGCGAGCAGATCGGCGCGCGGGCTCCACGACTCGTCGCCGTCACGCAGGAACGTCGCGGCGGGGACCGCGGCGCGCGGGTCCTGACGCAGCGCGGCGGCGGCACCCTCGGTCTTCATCGCCTCGTGATCGTGGATCTCGGCGTGCACGACCGAACGCCGCTGCAGGCGCGGCCGGTAGCGATCGGCCGTGACGACCGCGGGTTCGAGCTTCTCGTCGTGAACCGAGGCGCCCTCGTCGACGAGCACGATGTTGCCGCGGACGCAGCTCGTGGCCCGCACGCCGAACGAGCCGTCGCCGGCCTCGATCCGCGCCGACAGGCAGAGGTCGAACGGCAGGGCGTCGTCGGCGTGCCACACGATCTCGACGACGTGCTGACCGGTCAGGGGATCGGCGGTCGACGCCGCGACCTCGATCAGCCGCACGGCGTGCCGCCGCGCCAGATCGGCGTCGACCGACAGCCCCGTGGCCGGACCGATGACCTCCTCGAACACCAACACGTCGCCGGGTTCGAGCCGCAACGGCGCCGTGGCCGGCTCGGCATCGAGCAGCGTCGCGCTCGTCGCCCCGGCCGACAGGCAGCACTCCTCGTCGCTCCAGGTGTAGAACGCGATCTCGTTGTGCGACGGGTGCAGGTCGACATCGTGCATCGTCTCGAAGACGAGGGCATCGCTGCCGGCAGTCCGCATCACCGAACCCTGCGGCAACGTCATGGTCGCGCTGCCGACCCTGACGTGGACCCAGGCCCTGGCGTTGGTGCCGTCGTGCACGCGGTAGTCGAGCAACCTGGCGTGCCGCCGCACCGAGGCGCGGCGGCGCGCGGTGCCGAGATAGGCCTCGGTGGCGACAGCGTCCTGGGCGTAGCTCAGGTGATCGCCGACGTAGGCCATCAGCTCGGTCAGGACCACGCCGAGATCGGCAGCGCTGCGATCGCGCCAGGCCGGCATCGTCACCGCGAGCCGGTCGAGCATCAGGCGACGGAAGCTGGCGTAGTCCTTGGCCAGGTAGTCGATGACCGGCGCCGAAGCGGTTCGCGGCGGCGCCGCCGTATCGACCCGACAGTCGAACGGACTCGGGCACTCGACCTTGAACGAGAAGTCGATCGCGGCGAGCCGGACGTCGATGTCCGCCGGCAGCGCGACGCTGTTCGCCGCCGGCACGATGCGCAGCGTGTAGCTCGAGAAGTCGCCCGGCGCCCTGCAGCGGACGACGAGCACGTTCGCCACATCGGCGAGCGCCGACAGGAATGCGCTCTCGGCGGCGGTGATGACGCCGAGAGCGGCCAGCGCGGCGGCATCGGCGGCCATGCCGACCCAGGCGATGGCGACCGCGGCGGCGCCCGCCGGCGCTTCGATCACGACGTCGTCGGCCGACAACGGCGCCGACAGCGGCTTCAGGAAGTGCACCAGCAGCGTGCCCTGACGCGCGGTGCCCGGCGGCGCCTCGCCGTCCAGCACCTGCAGCCAGTCGATCCCGTTCAGCGTGGCGTGCGCCCGCACCCGATCGAGCCGGTTCTGCTTGTCGCAATGGTAGACGGTGCTCATGGCGGTCAGGTGGTGCGTGAGAACGTGGACACGCTGCGTTGCCGGGTGAGGCGGATCACGTACTGGACCGTGACCGACAGGATGCCGTCGTCGCTCTCGACGGCGACCTTCTCGATCGAGGCGTACTCGCCGAGGTGCTCCTGCAGCGCCGCCTGCACCGTCGCCTCCATGGCGCCGGCGAGCAGGTCGCTGTTGGGGGCGAAGACGTACTGCATCAAGCCGCTGCCGAAGCCGGGGCGGTTGACGCGTTCACCCGGCATCGTGAACAGCACCTGTTCGATCAGGTCGCGGACGTGGTCGCCGTCGCCGGTCTGCGCCGTGCGACCGCGGCCGTCGAGGTGATAGGGGAAGTCGATATGCATGATGCCTCGCTACGTTGCCTGGACTCGAACCTGGGTCGAGACGATCGTCACGCCGGTCCCGTTCGGCACGCAGACGGCCTGGCTGTCCTGCAACAGCACCGGCACGCCGCCGACCAGCACGCGGGTCGCGCCCTGCACCCACTGCGCCGTCACGCACGGCTGCGGCGAGGCGGTCGCGAACGGACAGCCGGCGATCGCATGCGGCGCCGACAGCGTCACCACCGGCTGGCCGTCGACGAGCACGCGCGGATTCGGCGCGGTCGCCTGGGCCTGCCCGCCGTGTTGGCAGAGCACCGTGGCGTTGGCATGAAGGATGAAGCCGGGCATGTTCGATTGCGTCGGTGACGTGACTCAGATCACGTCGAGCGCACCTCCGTTGATGGTCACCTTCGGGCCCGTCATCTCGATCGATGCGCCCATGCCGTTGTCGATCACGACGCCGGTCGGAGTCAGGCTCAGCTTCTGCCCCATCGCGGTCTCGAGCGTGATGCCGCCGATGCCGGGCGTGTCGTCGAGGGTCACCGAGTGGCCGCCCTCGGTGACGATCATGACCTTCTTGTACGGCGGCGCGAGCAGCACCGGCGGCACCTCGGCGGCCGAGCCCCACCACGCACCGACCCAGATCGGGTAGTCCGGATCGCCCTGTTCGAACTCGATCCAGACTCCGGCACCGACGGTCGGCAGCGCGAAGAAACCGACCTGCGAGCCGCCGAACGGCGCGCACGGCATCGCCCAGCCGGTCTCGTCCTCGCCCGTGACATCGGGCACGCGCGCCTTGATGCGCCCGGTCATCAGCGGGTCGCTGACGTCGGTGACGACACCTCGGTACTTGCCGAAGAACCTCGTGCGTTCGCTCACTGCTGCGGCTCGATCGATTGGATGTTCATGGCAGGACGACGGGGACGGTCGGACCGATGCCCTCGCGACTGATGGAGAAGGACTGCGTGTAGTGCCCGACCTTGATCGAGTGCGACACGCGGCGGACGTAGTAGAGGCCGTCGTAGCTGAGGCCGGCACCGCGCACGCCGACCAGCTCGCGCACCCGCAGCGCATGGCCGTAACGGGCGGCGTCGAGGGTGCCGGTCGCGGTGACCGCATCGGGTGCATTGGTGGCGCCGGCGAGCGCCGACACCGCGGCGGTCCCGGGGTTCTGCTTCGCCGTCTCGCGCACGAGGCGCGTCCGGTTGGTCGCCGCCGGGAACAACGCCAGCGGCGGCACCCGCAGCGGCGGCAACGTCGGGATCGGCCACGACATCTTCAGGATCGGATCGACGAAGGTGCCGGCGGTGCCGACCGCGGCCATCGCATCCTGGGCGAAGTTCAGCGACTCGACGTTGGTGGCGGATCCCATGCCTATGGTCAGCGCCGGCTGCGGCAGGCCGACCCGCAGCTCGGGACCGAACACGGCGAGGTTGACGCCGATCGTCACCGGCTTGATGTAGAAGACGTAGCCGTTGCGCTCGGCCATGCGGTTGATGAAGGCGAGGTCGGTCTCCTGTTGGCGCGGCACCCGCTCGAGCTCGATCGGCAGGTCGGGCGTCGGCGTCGGCGTCGGCACCAGCCCGTAGCGGGCATAGCCGCCGATGATGCGCGTGAAGATCAGGAAGTCGGGCTGGTTCGGATACTGCGCGTTCTTCTCCTCGTAGCTCATCACGACGCTGAGGTCGCTGCCCATCACCGTCAACGTCGCCCGGCCGGGGTCGTTGCTCGGCTGCACCTGATGGTGCGTGACGATGCCGTCGATCAGGACCTCGGGCACGACGCCGAAGGCGACGCCGATCACGACGCGCTTGTTCGGCGCCAGCGTTCCGCTCTGCACCAGCTCGTAGTCCAGCAGCGGACCGCGCGACAGCCGGAACGTCATGCGGAAGCCCTGACCATGGTCGGCGTCGTTGGTGACCTCGATCTCCTCGAGCGCGTTCATGACCGACGCCGACGCCGGCAGCGGCACGGTGTCGCCGATCAGCATGATCACCCGGATTCCGAGGAGGTCGCTGAGCATGGGTCACATCGTCGGCAGCGAGATGCGCACGGAGCGGCCGATCTCGTCCGTGAGCTCCGTCGGATAGGTCGTGAGATTGGCGTCGCAGATCCGCCAGAACGCCTCGGCGTCGCCGAGGTATCTGGCGGCCACGTTGTCGAGACGATCGCCTTCGCCGACCTGATGCTCGAGCAACGTCTGCCCCGCGGCAGCGGCCGGCAGGATGCGACGTCGCACGTAGCGCACCTCGCGGCCATCGGCCACCCGGTGCGTGGCGACCTCGATCCGGGCGTAACGACTTCTGGTTTCGAACATGATTCAGAGCGAGAAGGAGATGCCGGCACCGAGCGTGCCGGCCGAGTTGAGGGTCGCCATGACCTCCTTGGTGATCTGGTGGGCCAGATGCAGGGCGCCGCCCGCGCTGACCACGCCGAGATCGGCGTAGGTCAGCACGTCGAGGCTGAGGTCGACGGTGGCACGGATCGGGTTGAGGTCGGGATCGAACGCCTCCTCGGTGATCGAGAAGCTCGAGAGCCGCACCGGCAGCACGCGCTTGTGACCCCAGACGAACAGCACCAACGGCGCCGTCGGCGGGATCACCTCGAGCATCCCGACCGCCTTCAGCACCTCGTTGGCGATCACCAGTGCGCTCTTCGGGTAGAGCAGCATCTCGAGCGCCGCGAGCTGGCCGTGGATCCCGATCGCCCGGGCCTGCGCGTCAGACGCGGCGAGCTGGTCGGTGGCGTCGATCTCGACCGCGAGCGAGACCTGTTCGCGCGGCGGCCCCTTCAATCGCATCGCCTCGCCCTGCGCCGACTCCGCGCCGGCCGTCTGCGCCGTCACCGTGCGGGTCAGCTTCTCGGGGTTGTATTGGAAGACGATGACGCTGGCGAGCGGATTGGCGGGGTCGACGCCGATGATCGCGCCCTTCTGCACCCGTGGCGAACGCGTGAATCCGGTCATGGTCGGTCGATCCTCCGATAGACGGCCCGTGCGATCTCGGCGCCGAGCCGACCCGACGACGACGGCGACGACGACGGCGACACGGCGGCGGCATCCCCGGCGGCGTCGGCGATTTCACGCTCTGGCTGCAGCAGCGCCGTCAACTCGCGCCGGATACTCGCCTCCAAGGCGTCGCGTTCGATGCCGTCGATGCCGTGCAGGACGAGGCGGTCGATGTCGATCCTGATCGATCGGTTCATACCCAACCTCGCGTTTCGGAGGCCGTCAGCGGCACCTCGCTCTTGGCGGCGACGCGCTGGGCCGCGGTCAGCAGATGCGTCATGCGCACCGGTTCGCGCGCGGCCGCGGCGAGGAATGCCGCGTGCAGCGCGACGGTCCGGATGGTGCCGCCCGGGGCGTTGAGCTGGGCCAGGCGAGCGAAGTCGAGGCGATCGACCGGGGCCTCGGCCGGGATCATGCGACGCCAGATCTCGGCGCGCATGTCCGGGCCCGGGAACGGGAAGTTGACGACGAAACGCAGCCGCCGCTGGAAGGCGTCGTCGAGCGCGCTCTTCAGGTTGGTGGTCAGGATGGCGAGGCCGCGATAGGCCTCCATGCGCTGCAGCAGGTAGCTGACCTCGAGATTGGCGTAGCGGTCGTGGCTGTCGTGGACCTCGCTGCGCTTGCCGAACAGCGCGTCAGCCTCGTCGAACAGCAGGATCGCGCCACCCGCCTCGGCCTCCTCGAAGATCCTGGCGAGGTGCTTCTCGGTCTCGCCGATGTACTTGCTGACGACGCAGCTCAGATCGACATGCAGCAGATCGAGCCGCAGCTCGCTGGCCAGGACCTCGGCCGCCATCGTCTTGCCGGTGCCGCTGGGGCCGGCGAACAACACGCTCACTCCCATGCCGCGCGACGTCCTGGTCGCGAACCCCCACGACTCGTGCACCGTGCCGCGGTAGCGCACGTGCGTCACGATCTCGCGCAGCAGGGCCCGCTGGGCCTCGGGCAGCACGAGGTCGTCCCAGCCGGCCTTGAGATCGACGCGTCGCGCGAAGCCGCTGGTCCGTTCGCGCGACTGCTGGCGACATGCCGCCCACAGCGCGCTACCCTCCGGCTCCGGCCCCGTCGCCAACGAACGCAGCTGCAATGCTGCCGACTCGATCGCGGCCACGTCCATGCTGAACTGGCCCGTGACCTCGTCGATCTCACCGTTCAGATGGGCGACGTCGGCGCCGAGCGAGCGGCGCCAGACCTCGGCCTGCTCGACCCGCGGCGCCCGTTCCACCGTCAACGCGACGTGGACCCGATCGGCGCTCGGTCGCATCTGATCGCGCTGCACGATCACCGGCCCGAGGACGCGCGACAGCACCGCATCGATGCGCCGCTGGTGCTCGACGTCGCCGGCGTCGATCGCCCTGGCATCGATCAGCAGCACCGCGTTCGACAGCATCGCCTCACGGTTCCACAGGCGACACAGCGAGTGCATCGCCTCGGGCGCACCGGGCAGCACCTCGGCGCCGAGCCGGAACAACCGCCAGTTCTGCGCGGCGGCGGCCTCGAACGCGACGGCGACCGTGGCGCCGGCATCGGCCCCGATCAGCTGGATGACCGGGAACGTCGACTCCTGCCGGCGCCAGACCGAGCAGATCTGCTGCACCACGCGGCCGTGCGACGGCGTCACGACCAGTCGGCCGGTCACCGGCTCGACGTAGCCATCGAGCTGCTCGTCGGGATGGTCGACGCCGGTCAGGAAATGCAGCGCGCGTTCGTCGATACGCAGCTCACGTCGGGTCAGCGCGCCGCTGCCGACCAGGTTGACGAGGCGCCAGTAGCGCAGCGGCGAACTTGGCGTCAGCGCGCTCCAGTGCGCCCCCTCGAGCCTGGCCAGGGCGAGGCCGAACGACACGCCGCCGTGCTCACCGATGGTGGCGGCGCACTCGTCGCTCAGCTCCGCGCCGGCGCACAGCAAGACGATGTCGAGCTCGAACCGCGACAGCGCGAACAGCTGCTGCAGCACCCTGAACGCCGGCACCTGCTCGGCCGATTCCGGCGGCTCGGCCGCGTTCTCGGCACCGGCGTGGGCGTCCGCGTCGCCGGCGAGCCGCGATCGGACGGCGGCGATCGCGCCCACCAGCTGGCGCTGGTTCGATTCGATCCAATCGCGCACGTCGCTCACAGCGTCACCTGCTGGGACGCGAGGTAGCTCGGCGGCGTCGACTCGTAATCGACCAGCACGCTGTCGATGCCATCGACGCGCAACCGCACCGGAAACGTCCCGGCCGTGAGCCCGGTGAAGCCGACCACCACCGTGTCGGTCGGCGCCAAGATCGGCGAGGACGGCGCCGCCTGCGAACCGACGAGGAAGGACACCGACTGCTGCGGTTGCACGTCCGGCGTCACGGTCACGGTGAACTGCCGGGCCGGACCGGCGCCGGCGACCGCGACGTTGTCGATGCGCGGTGCCAGCACCAACGGCACGGCGTTGGTCCGCACCTGCTTGCCATCGCGCGTCAGCACGACCGTCAGGGCGTAGACACCCGCCGGCGTATCGGCGGCCGGGGTGCTGATGGCGAACGAGATCTCGGCGTCGGCGACGTCGTTCGGAGCGGCCACGATCGTCAACGGATCCAGAAGCCGCGGGTGGGCCAGCTCGATCGTGTGCGGCGTGGCCGCATCGCCGGCGAGGTGATGCCCGGTGAGTCGGACGACCTCGCCGAGGTAGGCCGAGGGCTTGCGATTCGGCGGCACCGCCGCGGTCAGGGTCGGGATCGGCAGCTCGAGGCCCGGCACCACGGTCGGGCCGCGGTCGGCTTCACCGATGGTCAGCACGGGCGACGCCGCGCGCCGCGGCTGCGAGCTCTCGATCAGCACGACCGAGGCGACGTAGGCCGCCGACGGGCGATAGTTCGATTGGAACGCACCCCAGAGCTTGGACAGGTCCTCGGTCGTCATGACGTCCGGGGTCACCTTGATCAGTTCGACCTGTTCGGCGAGATCCGCCGCCGACAGCGCCGCGAAGGCCGGCGGCAGGATCGAGGCCCCGACCGGCGAGGGCGAAGCGAGCGTGGTGCGGATCGCGTCGCGGGTCAGGATCGGACGCTCGTGCAGCTGCTGCATCGCGTAACCGAGCAGGATCTCCCCTTCCAGATCCTGGGTGCCGTAGGCGCTCAGCAGGTAGTGCAGATCGAGGGCGAGCGGCGCGTTGGTCAGGCGACGACCGGCGCCGTCCCGCGACGGCAGCATGGCGTTGCGCCAACCGATGTTCGGCGTGACCCGATAGAGATAGAGGTTCAGGGCCGGCCCGGTGGTCGCGTTGACCTCGACCAGGTCGGGCGGCAGGGCCTTGACGGTGACGCTCGTGCTCAGCGTCGAGTTCAACGATGCATCGACCAGGGCGTTGTCGAGCATGTCCTTGATCACCGCCGTGACCGCCGCGATCGCCAGCGCGTTGCTCATCGCCGCCCCCGCTGCAGACGCAGGTAGTCGTCGAGTCCCATCGCCGCGCCGAAGCCCGGCGCCGAACCCGACGCGCGTGGACGGGCCGACGGCGGCGCACCGGCTGGCGGCGTCGCGCGTACATCGATGCGACCGATATGGATCTCGACGGTCTGCCCGTCAGAACTCGCATCGGCCGCGCCCGGATCGGCGACGGTGAACGCGCGAGCCGGGGCGCGCGGGCGCGCCGAGTCGCGCAACGGAATCGCGACTTCCTCGGCCGCGTCGCGTCGGCGTTGCGCGGCCGGTGGTTCGCGGCGAGCTGGTTCGCCCTGACCACGAACCTGCGAGACCTCGGGCGCGGGTTCGGCAATCGGCATCGATGTGGTCGGGCGGCCGGAATCATCCGCGGCGGCGAGGTCTCCGGTCCTGGCTGGCCGCGGCGCAGCGGCGCGGACTCGCGCGGTTCGCTCGATCGGGGCCGCCTTGGCATGCAGCTCGGATGCGGCGGTCGAGACCTCTGCGTCGCGGCGGGTCGAGCGGGTCGATGGGCGCGGCGCCGTCTCGACCGGCGTGATGATCGGTTCGATGGCCGATTCGATGGCCGGCTCGATGGCCTGCCGGTGATCGTGCCGTTCGATCTTGCCCGGCCTCTCCGCCGCGGGCTGTTCCGTATGCACCGACCGGCGCGGCTCGACGGCGCCGCTGCGGCCCTCATGCCGTTCGGCACGCGAACGGTTGCCGGGGTCCTCATCCTGCGCCGCGCCCTCTTTGGATGTGCGATCGAAGCCAAGGGACAGCTGCGGGTCGACAGCGCCGCCGTCTTCGCGTTCGCGATCGAGGGCACCGGCATCACGGCCGTCGATGGCGACCGCCGGCCGGGCGATTGCTTCGACCTGCTCCGCCTCGAACTCGGGCGCCACTTCGCGCCCCTTGCGCCCGTCGTTGTCTTCGAACGGATGCGACCGTCGAACCCGGACTCCGGCCGGCGTGCGACGGGCGAACTCGAGCAGTGTCTGCAGGTGGCCCGTCATGCCTCGGCCTCGAGCAAGGCGAGATACTGCCGGCGCCTGACCGGGTTCATGGCGAGGATGTCGGCCTCGCGCCAGCCGTAGGCTCGAGCCAATCGATGCACGTCGAGGAGGACGTCCCGCCCCTGTTGCGTCACCCGTTCATAGACGGCCTCGACGGCGTCGAACGGACTCCGCCACGCATGGCCGCAGCCCGGACAGATCGCCGACAGCAGGATCACGGCGAGCGGGTCGGCCTGCGCCATGCGCCCTTCGGCGGCCGCCACCGCTGCGCTCGGCCACTCTGCGAACGGTGGCGAGATCGCGCAGCGGGCCATCACGCCGCCACCACCGGAACCGGCGCCACCCTCGAGCACGGCGCGCAGATCGGCGTCGGTCGGAACGCGCGCCCTGAACGAACGGCCGTCGTGCTCGATGGCGATCTCGCCGGGGTCCTCGCGGTGCGTCGCCAGCAGGTCGGAGATACGCAATTCGAACTCGAGCCGGTCGCCACAGGCGGGGCACCGCAGCTCGCACTCGAGGACGTCGCCGAAGCTGTCGGCGTAGACCCTGAGCGCGTGCGCGTTGCGGCAACCGACAGGGCGCGCCTCGAGCACCATCGGATCGACCTCGGGATGCAGCAACTGCGCCAGACGCCGCCCGCGATCGAGCGGCATCAGGCCAGACCCCGACTCCAACAGCAGGAGAGCGGTCCGCTCCGAGACGAGAGTCATCGACGGCTACCGGTCAGACCGCGGGTTCGGTGAAGCTCGGTTCGGTCGGTTCCTTGACGTCGTAGTCGCGTTCCCAGCCCTCGTTCTCGAGCTTGATCATCTCGATCGCGACGCCCTCGCCGTTGGCGTCGAGGTCGGCCAACGCCTGGTACTCGGACACCCAGCAGCGATAGATCTTGTAGGCCTTCGCGACCTGCCCGGCCTCGTTGAGCAGCTCGAGGATCAGGTCCTTGCGGAAGTCGGCCAGCGAGACCTCGGCGCCGAGGCCCGAACCGTAGTTCCAGACCTTGTTGGCCCACTGCTCGAACTCGATGTCGTGGGTGACGCCGCGCTCGAGGGTGATCGCATCGTACTCGGTCCGTCCCGGCGACTTCCGCGACGTGCTGGGGTCGGCGCCGTCACGGTGCTCGACCAGCTTCGTCGATCGCTTCAGCGCCCCGACCTTCGAGACGCCCGCGACGTAGCGCCCATCCCACTTGATGCGGAACTTGAAGTTCTTGTACGGATCGAATCGCGAGGCATTGACGGTGAACTCTGACATGGCGTACTTCCTGTGGCTGGTCACCGACGAGCGGCGACCCGAGATGACGGAGCTTGATCAGGAACGGGGCTTGATCAGGAACGGAGAAGGCTGCTACTCGCGGATCACGACTCGCTCTGCGACGTGAGCTGCTGGATCTTGAGGACGACGAACTCGGCCGGCTTGAGCGGCGCGAAGCCGACGAGGATGTTGACGATGCCGAGATCGATGTCGGCCTGGGTCGTCGTCTCCGCGTCACACTTGACGAGATAGGCCTCCGATGGCGACGCACCCTGGAACGCCCCCTGGCGGAACAGCGACTGCATGAAGGCGCCGACGTTGAGGCGGATCGATGCCCACAGCGGCTCGTCGTTGGGCTCGAAGACGACCCACTGCAGGCCGCGGAACAGGCTCTCCTCGATGTAGAGCGCGGTCCGCCGCACCGGCACGTACTTGTACTCGTCGGCGAGGGCGTCGGCCCCCCGCAGGGTCCGCGCTCCCCAGACCACGCGGCCGAAGGTCGGCAGGTTGCGCAGCGCGTTGATGCCGAGCGGATTGACGACGCCGTTCTCGGCATCGGTCAGCGCGTACTCGAGCGCCGCCACGCCGCGCAGCGTCGCGTCGGTCCCGGCCGGCGCCTTCCAGACCCCGCGCGCCGCGTCGGTCCGCGCATACATGCCGGCCGCCGTGCCGCTGGGTGCGACCGAGCGCAGCAGGAAGTCGTTGAGCGGATCGGCGACCCGTGGCCGCGGATAATAGGTCGCGACGTTGCGGTGGCGCAGCGCGCCGTTGTCCGAGATCCAGTCCTCGATCTCGGCGACCTGATCGCGGGCGTTGGCCGCCGGCTGCGGCACGTCGAGGACGTAGAAGGCGCGCTCCTCCTCGGCCAGCGCCGTCGCGGCGGCGAACACGACCCCGGCCTCGGTGTCACCGAGCCGCATGGTGTCCGGGATCGAGAGGATGTTGAACAGGTCGACGTCGCGCAGCGCGTAGATGCCGGTCCGCGGCGCGTTGTCACTGCCGGTGATGTCGGCGCCGTTGGGCAGATCGCCATCGACACCGGTGGTGCCGCCACCGACCACGTAGCGCCGGCTGTTGGTACCGGCGTCGAGACCGAGAGCGGCCATCAGCGTGCTCGTGCCCGAATCGGACAGCGCGATCGAATCGCCGTCGGTGCCGTAACGGACCAGCAGGAACTGCTCGGAGGCGGCATCGCCGACCAGGCTCACGGTGGCGCGACCGAGATCGAAGGAGTCGGTCCCGGTCGGTACGATCTTGCGCAGCTCGACCTGGAGCGCCGCGGCCAGCGCCGATGCGCGCGCGATCGGGCTCATGTCGATCGAGCAGGTGTAGCTGCCGGTCGATCCCGATGGTTGGACCTGGATCACCTCGGTCGACGTCATCGCCGCCAGATCGGGCCATGTCGAAGAACGCGCGCTGGCAGTCCCGCTCTGCAACGGCCGCCGATCGGTGTTGGCAGCGACGTTCGACAGGCGGATCAGGGTCGACTCGCCGGCGATGCGCTCGGCGAGGCTCGCGTTCATCGCCAGATTGCGGAAGGTCTCGACCGCGACCACCTGCTCGCGACCGTTCACGGTCGTGACCTCGGCGACCGTCATGTTGAACGTCCCCATCGGCGCCGTCGTGTTGTAGTCGACCTCGACCCGCAGCCGATTGCCCCAGGCGCCGGCGTTGGCCGCGCTGACCGTGAAGGCGACGGTGGCGAGCGCGTCGGGGACATCGACCGCGGCGACCGCCGGCGCGGTTCCGGTGCTGCCGTCATGGCCGACCCGCACGACATAGGCCTGACTGCCGCCGTTGAGGAAGAACTGCTGGATCGCGTACGAGGCGTGACTGCTCGCCGCGAGCCCACCGTAGATCCGTTCGAAGTCGCCGAAGCTGAAGATGCGAACGGCCTCGTCGAGCGGACCGCGCGGGAACGAGCCGACGAAGGCGGTGATCGAGGTGGCGACGCCGGTGATTGCCCTTACGCCGCTGGGAATCTCCTCGATGTAGACGCCGGGGTAACTGAGCGACGATGGCATGGTGGCTGCTTCCTTGATCCCAGAGAGAGTTCCGTAGGGCAGTACGCAACGATGCGCAGAAACACCAACCCCACGAGTGCGGAAGACATTACTACGCGCTCAGGCGAGTCGCAACGCACGGTGATGCGAATGCAGGTCTGTCACATCTGCACGACTTACCGCGTCCAGTAAACACACGACGACAGACACGCGATCAACGCCGATATCGATCGCGCAGCTCATCACAACGATCGCGCATCCGCGTCAATTCACCAGCGTGCGCCGGCTCCTTCGCCAGGTTGTTCCGCTGCTGCGGATCCGCCCCGAGGTCATAAAGCTCCTCGTAGACTGGATCCTGTTCGAAGTACCGCGTGTAGACCCAACGCCGACCGCGCACGCCTTCATGCTTCGGAATCTGCGGGTGATCGAACAGGTGTTCGCAGAAGAAGTCCTCGCGCCACTTCGGCGTCTCGCCGCGCAGCAACGGCACCAGGCTCGAACCCTGATAGCTCGCCGGAATCTCGATGCCGGCGAACGCGAGCAGGGTCGGCGCGAGGTCGACGTTCAACACCATCTGTCCGAGCGTCGCCGCCGGCCGCGCCGTCGGGCGCGGATCGTGCACGATCAGCGGCACCCGGATCGACTCCTCGTGGATCGTCCACTTGCCGGCGAAACCGCGCTCGCCGAGGAAGCAGCCGTTGTCGCTCGTGAACACGACGATCGTCTCGTCGGCCGCGCTGATCGCATGCAACTCGTCGAGGATGCGGCCGACGGCGCGATCGACACCGGTGATCATGGCGCAGTAGTCGCGCACCATGCGCACGCGCTTGGCCTCGGTGTCGAAGCGCCAGCCCCAGCGGACGCGGTTGAGGGAGCGTCGCTGGAACTCCGGCAGGGCGGCGAAGAACTCCGCGTCGGCCAGCGCCGGCACCGGGATCTCGACCTCGTCGTAGAGCCCGCGCAGGCTCGGCGGCGGGATGTACTGCGCCGGGTTGCTGTCCTCGGCGTGCGGCGCGTTGAAGCTGACCATCAGGCAGAACGGTTGCGCGCGATCGCCTTCGCGCAGGAACTCGATCGCCCGCTCGGCGGCGAGGTCGGTGAGATGCCGCGTGCCGCCGCCCTTCTCCGCCTTCAGGTACGGCGGCGCCATCGAATGGAAGCTGTCCCACATCGCATCGGTGACAGCGGCCTCGTTGCGCACACCCCACTTGCCGACGAAGCCGGTGCGGTAGCCGGCCGCGCGCAGCAGCATCGGCCAGGCATCGCGCGCCGTCGCCGCCGACAGCGGCGGCTTGCCGAAGGTGTAGCCGTGCGTGCGCTCCCAGGTGCCGGTCAGGATGCTGGCGCGACTGGCGGCGCAGATCGGTGTCGTGACGAAGCAGTCGACGAAGCGGACGCCGCGATGGGCCAGGCTGTCGATGTGCGGGGTCTGCAGGAACGGGTGCCCCGCGCAGGCCATGGCGTCGTGGCGCTGATCGTCGGTGAGCAGCAGCACGAGGTTCGGCGCCCGCTGCGCCGCGACGATCGAGGCGATCGCCAGCACCAGAGCGAGCACGACGAGACGGAGCATGGTGGGATCGATGATGCAGGCGACCGGCGCCGGAAGCCACTCCGTCATCCGCCGGCCCCCGCCCCGGACCCAACCGGCAGCGGTTCGTGAAAGCGACCGGGTGCCATCGCGTCAAAGCTCCGTCCGGATAGACTGACGTCGTGGAACGCGAGGCACACAAGTCGACATCGTTCGCGGACGCGGCGCGATGGGACAAGCAGCAGCAGTGGTCGATGACGCCCGACGAACGTCTGGCCTTGGCCAAGGAGCTCCGCGATCGATACTACGGCGCCGATTGCCCCGACGTCCGCGAGGCCGAGCGCAGCAAATGAAGGCAGAGCAGTTCACTTCCGACGTGCGCGAATTCCTGCGCCTGCTCGCCGTCCATCGGGTTCGTTACCTGATCGTCGGCGGTGTCGCGGTGATCTACTACGGGTACGGTCGGCTCACCGGCGACGTCGACTTCCTCTACGACTGCAGCCAGGACAACGCCTCCAGACTCTGGCGGGCATTGTGCGATTTCTGGGGTGGATCGGTGCCAGCGGTGGATCGCCGGACGAACTGACCAATCCCGATCTGGTCGTGCAATTCGGGCGCCCACCCAATCGCATCGATCTGATCGCCAACCTGGAGTCCGTGCCGTTCACAGCGGCCTGGGAAACCCGGACGCGCGAGTCGATCGGGATCGACGGTACCGAAGTGCCGGTGTGGCTGCTCTCGCTGCGCGATCTGCGCGCGGCGAAGAAGGGTGCCGGTCGTGCCAAGGACCTCGACGATCTCGAGCATCTCCCCGAGGCGTGAGCAACACCACCTGCTCGCCCGAGCCCATCGCCTCACCCACCGAGCGACCTGCCACGTAACCTGGAACTCCGGATCCGGTATCCTCCGCGGCTCAGGAGATCCCCGATGCCCCAGTCGAAGCTCCCCATCGCCGCGCTGCTGCTGGCAGCGCTCGCCGCCGTCGTCTGGTTGTTCTGGCTGCGCCCCGAGGCGATCCCGTCGCCGAGCGCGATCGACACGACAACGAGCACCGACCAGGTCGCCGACCGGCCCGACGCCACCGTCGTCGCCGATGCCGAGGGCGCGCAACCCGAGGTCACCGCACCCCAGCGCAGCGCCGCCGACGCCGCGACGACGGCGGCCGACGGGGCGCTCGCCGCCGGCAAGGCCCTGCTGCGCATCACGACCCGCACCGCCCAGGGCGCCACGGTCGGTCGCGTCACGATTCGCGTTCGGCCCATGCACGGTAATCGCATCTCGCCGCCGGTGGCCAGCGGGCAGACCGACGCGAACGGAATGATCGAGTTCGCCGACATCGCGCCAGGCAAGGTCTACCTGTCCACGGACCGCCGCGATCAGCACAGCACCGAAGTCGTCGCCGGCCTCAACGAGATCAGCTTCGAGGTCAAGGCGGGCGTCGACGTCCGCGGCCGCGTGCTCGACCCCGATGGCAGGCCGGTCGGCGGCGCCACCATCTGGCTGCAGA
>JAGQRA010001005.1 GCA_020425885.1 Planctomycetota bacterium
ACCGCACCGACCGCGTCGGGCGGCAGCGACGCTGGCTCGACGCCATGGTGGCGGTGCGCGGTCCGGCGGTCGGGATGCTGCAGGACGTCTTCGTCGAGGACTGGTGCACGGCGACCGACGAACTCGTCGCCGACCCGGCGCGGCCCGGTTCGGATCAGGTCGGCAGCGACACCGTCGCCATCGCCTGCAGTGGGCCCGATCGCGAACAGCCGCGGCTGTGGTTCGCGATCGTGCAGGCGTTGGCCGACGCCGATCGCACGATCGAGCTGAGTTCGCCGTACCTGGTGCCGCCGCCGATGCTGCTGTTCGCCCTGCAGATGGCGGTGGCGCGCGGGGTGCGCGTGAGGATCCACACCAACGGACCGAAGGCGGAGGCGGCCGTGCTCTACTGGGCGCAGCGCAACTTCTATCGCCGCATGCTGGCCGCCGGGATCGAGATCCTCGAGACCGTCGAGGACTACAACCACAGCAAGCTGCTCGTCGCCGACGGCAAGACCGTGGTCGTCGGCAGTGCCAACCTCGATCTGCGCAGCGCCGACCTCAACTTCGAGATCGCCGCGGTGGTCGTCGATTCGGACGCCTTCGCCGCCGAAGTGCTGGCCACGATCGAGCGGCGCGCGGCCGGCAGCCGCCGGGTCACGATCGAGGACCTGCCGACGAATCCGTTGGTGCGCGCGATCGATGGCTGCTGCGGCCTGCTGGCCCCGCTACTGTGATGGTGACCACGCCCGACCACGCCATGTCCGACCCTGCCTCGCCCGCTTCCGGATGCCCGCTCGCGCTGCTGTTGCTGCTGCCGCTCCCGGCGGTCGCCCAGGCGCCGTACGCCACCCAGGTCATCGCCTTCAACACCAACGGCAACGCCGGCGGCGGGATCTTCAACCCGCCGAACGCGCTCGGGGCGCCGCAGGGACCGCTGCACGTCCATTCGCTCGGCATCGGCGGCGACCTCACGCTCGGCTTCTCGGTGCCGATCGGCGACGGTCCCGGCGCTGATTTCCTCGTCGGCGAGAACCCGTTCCGATCCTCGCCATTCGGCACCCAGGTCTTCGCCGAGATGATGTTCGTCGAGGTCAGCAGTGATGGGGTGCACTTCGCGACCTTTCCGTCCCGTTACTTCGGCGCTCCGCAGCAGCCCGGTCCGTTCGGCATGGTCACGGTCGGTTCCTACTCCGGGCTTGCCGGGCAGACTCCGGTGCTGGCGACGACGCCGGGCGCCGATGCCCAGGACGTCGTCGAGGCCGGAGGTGACGCCTTCGATCTCGCGGACCTCGCCGGCGATCCCCTGGTCCGGCTCGGCATCGTCGACATCGCCAACATCACCTGCGTGCGCCTCGTCGACGTGCAGAGCGGGTCATCGCTCGACAGTCGCGGCACGGCCATCTTCGACCCCGGCGCGGGCAGCGCCGACGTCGACAGCGTGACCGCCATCCACCAGCTCGGACTCGTCGCCAGCGACGGCCCGAGCGTGGGCCTGACGATCAACATCGACGGCACGGCCACGCTTCGCATCGAAGACCCCGACGGCTGGCAGGACCTCGATCCGGCGACGTTGCGGGCGGCGCTGTTCGGGGTTCCGGTCGACGCCGGGGCCTTCCTGTCGTCATTCCGTATCGTCGCGGCCGACGCCACCGGCTTCACCCTCGCGCAGTCCGTGCCGCTGCCTCAGAGCCTGCTCTTCACCGCGGCGTTCTCGCTCAAGGACATGGCCGGGAACCGCAGCGGTCAGTCGCGTACCCGCCCGACCTTCTGAAGCCGAGGTCGTCGGCGCAGCGGGCGCAGAGACAAGCCTGGCCGAGGGCGTCGGCCGGAATGCTGTCGAGTACGGTGGCCGCGATCCTTGCCGCCGCGCACCAGCACTCGCGGCCGGCGTCATCTGCGGTCGCCATGACACACTGGTTGGGTTGCCCGCAGAGCGGGCAACGGGCCGGATCGACGTCGCTCATCGGCCCAGCGTAGCAATCCGTCGCGCGCGGCTCAGCCCTTCATCTGCTTCAGCTTGGCGATCGCGCCCAGCACGTTCTTGCCGCCGGATCTGCGGGCGCCGGTCTGGTAACCGGTGCCGCTGGCCTCCTGGCCGCCATCGTTCTGCGACGGTGCGGTCGGAGCCGAGGTCGTGGCGGCGGCGGGTTCGGTGGCCGGCGACGACGAAGCCGCGGTCGGGTTGGGCTTGGCCGGCAGCGCGGTGCGCGCCCCGCTCTTGATCGCGGCCTGGATCTGGGAGACCGCCGTCGCCACGGTCGCGACCTCGCGCTGGATGTCGCGCACCGAGTTCTCGAGGTCGCTGATATTGCCATCGCGCAGCTGGCCCAGGCCCTGGTGCAACGTTGCGGTCGCGCTCTCGAGCTGCGACTGCAGACGCTGCGCCGCGGAGTCGATCGACTCGCCGCGCAACAGCTGACGTACTTCCTCCTGGGTCTGCCTGGCCGTGTCCTCGAGCCGCAGCATGCTCTTGCGCATCTCGCTGTCCTCGAGCCTTTGTGCCATCGCCCGAACCGTGACGTCGAGCTTGCCCATGTCCTGCTGCAGCGGCTCGAGTGACGGCGTGCTCTCGCCGTAGCCACGCACCACGGTGTGCAGTTCGGACAACGCCGCGCGGAGCGAGTCGTGGCCGGTCTCGACCGTCGAGCGGACCTGGCTCAGGCTCGCCCCCAGCTCGGTGCCGTGGTTGGCGATGTCGACCAGCGGCTTGCCGTACATCTTGATGGCCCGGGTCAGGTTGTTGATCTTCTCGTCCTGCCGTTGCAAGGCGAGGCGCAGGTGCTGCGTGATCTCGCTCTCAGCGCCGCCGCCGCCGCTGCCGCCGGCATTCTCGACCAGGAACGCGAGCTGCTGCCGCAGGTCGTCGTTGACGCCGGTGGTCGGCGTGACCGTCGCCTGCGCCTGCATGCCGGCGAGCCCGCGGCGGATGACCGCGGTCGCCATCGCGACGGCGCCGAGCAGGAACAGGCTGGCCGGCGTGAGGCCGTACCGCGACAGCTGGCTGACGACGTCGCCCTCGGCAAACGCGAAGCCGACCGCCCCGGACCAGGACAACAGGGCGATCGCGACGCCGAGCCCGCCGCCGGTCGGCGTCGTCGCTTGGGTGCGTCGCCGGGCGCGGTTCGCCTGGTACTGGCGCGGCATCGGAGCCGCTTCGTTGCCGCCGACATCGTCCGGCGCCATCGCGTTCTCGCCTTCGAGTTCGCTGTCGGCCGCGAAGCCATCGTCGTCGTCGTCGTACACCGTCCCATCCGCGGCATCCGCGGTCGCCAGTTCCACAGCATCCGGACCGTTCAGGAAGTCGGGGAGGTTCTCGTCTGCTGCCTTGGCGTCGGTTGTCTTCATGCTGGTGCTCTCGCGATCGTGGCAGAATCGGCACGAGTGCCACCCGGTATGAAGCCCTGCTGTTGCATTGTGCGGCACGGTCCCCGAAAACCTCCTGTCATCGGATGGTCCGCAAGTTCAAAGGAATCGCTGCAGCTCCCGGGATCGCGATTGCGCCGGTGGTCCAGTTCCACTCCACGCTCGACCAGATTCCGACCTGGAAGGTGGCGCCGTCACAAATCGAATCCGAGAAGGAGCGACTGACCGACGCCATCACCGGCGTGACCGACAACCTGTTGGCCCTGCAGAAGGAACTCGCCAGCGCGCTCGAGAGTCATGACGCCCGCATCTTCGATGCGCAGCTGTCGATCGTGCACGACAAGACCTTCCGCCGCGATGTCGAGGCCGAGATCGACAACGGGATCAACCTGGAAGCGGCCTTCCAACGCGTCGTCGCCCGCTACGAGGAGGTCTTCAATGCGATGGAGCACCCCGCGATGCGGGAGCGGGCCGCTGACCTGCGCGACATCGGTCGTCAGCTCGTGGCGGCTTCGATGGCGACCGAACGTACCCGCTACATCGCCGACGGCCGCGACTACCTGTTCGTCGCCGACGAGTTCATGCCGAGCGATGCCGGCCTGCTCGACCGTGGTCACATCCGCGGCATCATCACGGCTCACGGCGGCAAGTACTCACATGGCGCGATCCTGTCGCGTTCGCTCGGCATTCCGGCCGTCGTCGGCATCGAGAGCCTCATGCTCGAGACCACGACCGGCACGATGGCGATCGTCGACGGCGACGCCGGTGTCGTCATCCTCGACCCCGACGCCGAGGAGCTGAAGCACTACGAGCGACTGCAGCACGAGCAGCGGGCGATCGAGCGGCGGCTGGCCGAGGTCCGCCTGCATCCGGCCGTCACGACCGACGGCGTCGCCGTCGCCCTGATGGCGAACGCCGAGAGCGTGCGCGATCTCGACGTCCTCGCCGCCGGCGAGGTCGAGGGCATCGGGCTGTTCCGGACCGAGTTCGCCTTCATGGAGCGACGCCAGTTCCCGACCGAGGACGAGCAGGTCGCGATGTACCGGCAGGCGATGGAGCAGGCCGGCGGCAAGCCGGTCACGTTCCGTACGCTGGACGTCGGCGGTGACAAGCCGCTCGGCTACTTCCGGATGCCCGAGGAACGCAACCCGGTGCTCGGCTGGCGGGGCATCAGACTGTGCCTCGATTGGCCCGACATCCTGTACACGCAGATGCGCGCCATCCTGCGGGCCTCGGCGATCGGCCACGCGCGCATCCTGCTGCCGATGATCACGGCCCGCAGCGAGGTCGTGCGCTGCCGGGAGGTCCTCGACCAGCTCGTCGAAGACCTGCGCGCCACCGGTGTCGAGCACGACGCCGACATCGAACTCGGCGTGATGATCGAGGTGCCGATCCTGGTGCACGTGCTGCCGGACATCCTGCCGCTCATCGACTTCGTCTCGGTCGGTACCAACGATCTGGCCCAGTACCTGCTCGCCGTGGATCGGGACAACCCGCGCGTCGCCAAGATGTACGACCCGTTCCATCCCGGCATCCTGCGCGTGCTGCGTCAGATCGCCGATCTGACCCACGCCGCCGGCCGGCGGGCCTCGATCTGCGGTGAGATTGCCGGTGATCACTGGTTCACGCCGATCCTGGTCGGTTTCGGTTTCCGCGAGCTGTCGATGGCGCCCGTGTTCCTGCGGCGGGTCAAGCTGATGCTGCGGAGCTTCACCGAAGCGGAGTGCCGCAGCCTGGCCGACCGGGCCGCGAGCCTGCAGTCGACCGCCGCCGTACGGCGTCTCGTCGAGGAGGAGATCCAGGTGCGCTGGGCACGGTTCCTGTCGGTGCCGTCGGAGGAAGCCGGTTCATGAGCGATCGGGTCCTCCGCCGCGGCAACTGGTCGGTGCAGGAACTCGAACGCCTGCGGCAGTTGCTGCCGCGCCGGGGTGTGAAGGCGACGGCGACACTGCTGCGGCGGACGCCGGACAGCGTCTATCGCAAGGCCATGGAGATCATGCGCGTCCAGCCGCGTCGCGGCGCCTGGAGTGAGGAGAGCGACGCCTTGTTGCGCCAGGCCTGGGGTGTGGTCGACCGACGTCTGCTGGCGGCCATCGTCGGGCGGCCGATGAGCGACGTCACCGGCCGCGCCGCGTTGCTGCGCCGCGAACTCAGTACCGGGCCCTGGAGCCGGGCCGAACGCCTTCGGCTCAAGGAGCTGTTCGGTACCCGCAGTGACGACGATCTGGTGGTGTCGCTGCAGCGGTCGAAGGCCGAGATCCAGGCCATGGCCGGGGAGCTGTGCCTGGCGAAAGACAAGCGCTATGCCGCCGCGGCGCGCCTGCGGCCGTTGGCTGGAGATGGCGCATTGAGGACGATGCCGCGTTGGACCCGGGCGCAGGTCGAGAAGTTGCGTTCGCTGTACGCGACCAGGGACAACCTCGACATCGCGCGGCAGCTCGGCCGCACCGTGGCCAGTGTGGCGAACAAGGCCAACCAGCTCGGGCTGCGCAAGGGGCACGAGCTGTTGGCCCGGATCGGACGGACCAATGTCAACCTGCGCTACTCACACGCCCGCGGCGGCAGTTCCGCCGATGATCCTGGATCGGGGGCGGTGGAGACGCAGGCTGGGGAATCACCGGTAGGGGAAACACGGGCGGTGGATTCACGGATCGGGGATCCACTCGCGGTGGAGTCGAACGCGGTGGGCCAGCAGGCGGAGTAGTCCGCTACGGGGGCGGATCGCACCGCCGGCTGCCGCACGGGTTCGGCTCGGCCTCAGTGCGGAGTTGCCATTCACCGCGCAGTCGGTGGCGGCGGCCCGTGACATGGTCGCAACTGCGCTTCGTGCCGGGGGCGGGCACGGTGGCGTCTCTTTCGCGGAGCGCAAAAACGGCCACATGGCTCAACTCCGGTCGGTCGGTTGTCGATGACGTAGCCGCCAGCACGCGGAACGGGCGTGCGATCATCGAGGTAACAATGGAATTCGTCGGAAAGAAGAGCCAAGGGTTGTCGGTTACGACCCTCAAGGACGACAAGACCGTCATCATCTCGTTCAACGACCGTAGCCTGAACTTCTATGTGACGGACTCGTTGAAGGAATCGCTGAAGGACACGATCAACGCGAAGATCGAGGAAGGCTACCAGCACTTCGTGCTGAACCTCGACAACGTCAAGATCATCGACTCCTGCGGCGTCGGCCTGATCATCGTCGCGAACAACGTCACGTCTTGCCGCAACGCGAAGCTCTATCTGAGCAACATCAAGCCCTTCATCATCAAGATCTTCGAGATCATGCGCATCAGCAAGCACCTGTCGATCTTCGACACGGAAGACGATGCGCTGCAGACGATCAAGGACGGGCAGTAGCCCGTTCGGCGACCTCGAGAGCGAACGCGCCGCCGCCGCAGGCCGAGACCTGGAGCGGGTGGGCGCTTCGTTTCAGGCCGGACAGCACCATGGCGATGCCCCAGCGGATCCTGATCGACGACCTCGATGGGGGGCTTGCCGGTGACTTCGCGAAGCTACTGCTCGCAGCCGGCTACGAGCCGGTGTTCCGGGCCGAGGATGCCGCAGCGGATGAAACCCGGGCCGGTGGGGCCGAGTACTCCGCCGCCCTGCTCTGTGGCGATCGTGCCGCAGACCGGCAACAGGTCGGGAGGCTGCTGCGTGAGCAGGCCTGCGGGGTCGTGCTCGGCGTCAGCGGTGGCCCCGAGCGCGAGCACTATCGGGCGGCGATGCAATCCGGCTGCTCCGGCGTCGTGTCCCTGGATTCGACGCCCGACGACCTGGCCGCGGCCTTCGCCGCCGCGACCGAGCGTGCCCACGAGGCGCGACAGGTACGCGAGGAGTCGCGTCGTCAGGAATACCGGGCCGGCGAGTTGCGCCGCCGTTGCGTCGAGCAGGCCGAGCGGTTCCAGGAAAGTCAGGACACCTTCTTTCTCGATCTGTCACGACTGATGACCATCATCACCAACATCATGGATGGCATCGTGTTCGTGGACCGTGCCGGCAATGTCACGCTCCTGAACCCCGGTGCCGAGGATCTGCTGGGGACGAAGTCGTTCGTCGCCATCGGCAAGCCGTTGTCCGTGATGCAGGGCTGCGAGGAATTGCTGACCGCGTTGCGTCGCGATCATGCCCGGCTGCAGTCCGAGAAGGAGCTCTTGCAGACCGTCGAGGTGCATCACAACGAGCAGGATCTGCTCTACATCCAGTGCATCACCAGCCGCGTGCACGATTATCGCGGTCAGCCGGCCGGCATCCTCTCGGTGCTCAAGAACGTGACCGCCGAGTTCAAGACCGATCAGCTCAAGAACCAGTATCTGTCGATCGTCGCCCACGAGCTGCGGACGCCGCTGACCGGCATCAAGACGTTCTCGACGATGTTGGCCAAGGGAACCCTGGGTGCGCTCACCGAGGGACAGCACCGGGTCTGCGAATCGATCCGCGAGCAGTCGGTACGGCTCGAGCATCAGATCGACAAGCTGATCAACCTGGGCAGCCTGGAGTCGGCCGACTACGGCCAGGATCGTGAGGTCTGCCCGCTCGCCGACTACCTGAACGGGCTGCTGTTGCCGTTCGAGCAGCCGACCAGGGATCGGGGCATAGCCCTCACGCTGGTCGTCGAGTCCGAGGGCGAGCAGCTGTTCGTCGATCGCGCCGACATGCGCCGGGCGTCGCAGGCCCTGATCGAGAATGCCGTGAAGTTCAGCGGCGATGGCGGCAGCGTCGAGGTTTCCGTCAGTCGCGAAGAGGGTGGCGGGCTGCGATTCCGCGTCGTCGACAACGGCATCGGCATCGACCCCCGGTATCACCGGCGGATCTTCGAGAAGTTCTTCCAGGTCGAAGACCCGCTCACCCGCCACCATGGCGGCGCGGGCCTCGGCCTGTTCGTCGCCAAGGGAATTGTCGAAGCCCACGGAAGTCGCATCGAAGTCTCCAGCCAACTGGGTCAAGGTGCCGATTTCTCCTTCGTGCTGCCGGTGTTCGTGCCGGAGCCTGAACCGCAGCTGCAGAACGACGCCTAGACCCAGCCCAGCAGAGATCCACGTATGGAACGCACAGTCCTGATCATCGAAGACGAGAAGCTCATCATCGTCTCGACCCAGATGGTGCTCGAAGCGGCCGGTTTCCGCGTCGAGTCGGCAATGAACGGTGAGGACGGCATCGCCAAGGCGAGCAAGTCGGCACCCGACCTGATCCTGCTGGACATCATGATGCCCGGCATCGACGGTTGGGAGACGCTGACGCGCTTGAAGCGCGACACCGCCACCGCCGGGATTCCGGTCGTCATCTTCACCGCCCGCGAACACACCCGCGGCCACCAGAAGAGCTCGGACCTCGGTGCTGCGGACTACTTCCGCAAGCCGTTCGAACCGGACGAGCTGATCGATCTGGTCGAGAAGCACATCGGCCAGCGCGCCTGAGGCCGGGCGCGGTGCGCGCGAGCCCGGGCAACGACGACGAGCGTTACCGCGCCTGCGTGCGGGCGCTGTGGACGCTCGTCGAGGTGTTGCGTGACGGCTCCGAGGCGCAGGTCGAGGCCGCGCTGGCGCGGGCCCTGGAGGCGGTCAACGTGGCGCGGGGGCGGGACAACTACCTGCTGTTGCACGAGGTCGACGGCGCGCTGCACCTGAGCGGCAGGCGGATGCCGATCGGCGTCGACATGTTCCTGCCTGCGCAGGGACTGGTGAGCCTGTTGCGCGAGCACGACATCGGTGAGGTGCTGTTCGATCAGAGCGTCGATCACGAGGCGATCCGGCAATGGGCTCGGGGTTGGGGGAACGCCGCGCCGGCTGCTGCCGTCGACCCGGCGAGCCACGGTGCCGATGCAGTGGTCGCCGCCGATCCGCCGGTTCGGCCGCAGACGGCTGCCAGTGGCGCGGCCGGCGCCGACTCGCAGCTGAGGTCGACGTTCCTGCAGCATCAGCTGATCGCGGCCTTCACGTCGGGCTGCGTGATCCCGCCGCACATCGGCAAGGTCACCCTGGCCGCCGTCGTCGACCGCCTGCTGATGCTCGATGGCGGCACCGAACCGCTGACCCTGCTCCATCGCGGCGAGAGCCTGCTGCAGCGAAGTCTGCACGTCGCCGTGTTCGGCGTCGTGTTCGCCAGGGCGCTCGGCTGGCCCGAAGGTCAACTCGCGGACTTCGGCTCCGCGGCGTTGTTGCACGACATCGGCTGCGTCATCGATCCGGCGCGGCCTGCGATCGCGGCATTCCGTTGGCTGCTCGAACGTGGTCGGGACCGGTTCTGGTTGCAGGCGGCCCTCGTTGCCCGCACCTGGCGTGACGATCACGGCAGCCGCTTCGCCGATCTCGGCCCCGAGTCGAACATGGCCGCCGCGATCGTGCGGGTGGCGACCGAGGTCGAACGTGCGGTCGCAGCCGGCAGCACGATCGATGGCATCGCCGGCGAGCTGGCCGCGGCCGGCGAGCGCGGCGCCTTTCCGCGCGAGATGGCCGGCATCGCGGCTGCGACCGTCGGTCAGATGCTGCTGCCGGCCTGAGCGCCGAGGCGGGTCCGGGCGGCGGTCTACTCGTGGCGCAGCGCTTCGACCGGGTCCATGTTGGCGGCCCGCCAGGCGGGATAGATGCCGAACACGACACCGACGGCGGCGGAGATGCCGAAGGCGAGCACCACGTGGGTGGCGAGGATGTCGGTCTGCTGCTTGAAGACCTGTTCGATGATGCGCGGCACGATCATGCCGAGCGCGACGCCGGCCAGACCGCCGAGCGCCGACAGCACGCCGGCCTCGACCAGGAACTGCAGGATGATGTGCTTGCGTTTGGCGCCCAGCGCGCGACGGATACCGATCTCGCGCGTGCGTTCGGTGACGGTGGCCAGCATCACGTTCATGATGCCGATGCCGCCGACCAGCAGGCTGATCGAGGCGATCACGGCCAGCACGATGTTGAACATGCGCTTGCTCTTCTCCGCCTCGCGCAGCAGCTCGAGCGGCACGGTGACCTCGACGTCCTGCTGTTCACGGTGGTTGGCGTCCTTGAGGTCGCGCAGGATCGCGGCGGCCAGCTCGACCTCCTCGGGCTCCTGCAGCTTGACCTTGAGCTCGTGCAGCTCGATGCGCTCACGCTTGAACGATCCCCCGGACCTGGTCGAGACCACGTCGCCGAAGCGGCGGCGTGACGTCGACAGCGGAATGAACATGCATTCGTCGTAGGTCGTGCCCGAGGCGCCGGCGGCGCGGCCCTGGTACTCGAGGATGCCGACGATGCGGTAGCGGTCGTCCGAGCCGGTCAGCACCGTCTTGTCCATCGGGTTCTCGAGCGGGAACAGGGTGCGGGCGGCGCTGGCGCCGAGCACGCAGACGTTGCTCAGCCGCTGGTCGTCGATGTCGCTGAGCCAGCGACCCTCGTCGATCTTCATGTTGGTCACCTCGAGGAACGACGGCTCGGTGCCGACGACGATCGTGGTGGTGAAGTACTCGCCGTGGGTGAGCGGCCGCTCGAACTCGCGGGCCCGGGCCAGGGTCGCATTCGGCAGCGTCGCGGCGATGACGTCGGCCTCCTGGTAGAGCAGGCCGTATGCCATCGCCGACCAGACGCTCTGCGAGCTGCTCTCGGCCGTGTCCGGCGGCTTCTTGCTGCGCAGCAGGATGTTGGTCACGCCCATGTCGCGGTAGCTCTCGAGGGCCTGGCGGCTGGCGCCTTCGCCGACCGCGAGCATGGCGATCACCGAGGCGACGCCGAACAAGATGCCGGCGGTCGTGAGCGAGCTGCGCAGCTTGTGCAGCATCAGGCTCTTGAGGCCGAGTTGAACGGTGCGCCAGCTGTCGCGGATCATGACGTCACCCCCGGCGCGGCGATGCCACCGCGGTTCTTCTTCGGGTTCTCGGTCAGGCTCTCGACCCGGCCGTCCTTGAGCCAGAGGGTGCGATCGGCGTGCTCGGCGACGGCCGGGTTGTGGGTGACGATGACGATCGTGACGCCCTCGGCCTGCAGCTCGTCGAACAGGCCGAGGATCTCCTTCTCGGTGTTGCTGTCGAGATTGCCGGTCGCTTCGTCGGCGAGCAGGAACAACGGGTCGTTCATCAGCGCGCGGGCGATCGCGACGCGCTGCTGTTGACCGCCCGACAGCTCGAGCGGGCGGTGTTCGAGGCGGCCGGCGAGGCCGACGCGTTCGGCCAGGTGGGCGGCCTTGGCGCGTGACTCGGGACCGACGGCGTTCTGGTAGAACAGCGGCACCTCGAGGTTCTCGAGCACGGTCAGCTGCGGGATCAGGTTGAACGACTGGAAGATGAAGCCGATCTCGCGGCCCCGCACCTCCGACAGCGCATCGTCATCGAGCTTGCTGACGTCGCGGCCGCCGACGCGATACTCACCGCTGGTCGGGCGATCGAGGCAGCCGAGTAGATTGAGCATCGTGCTCTTGCCCGAACCGGACCGCCCCATGATGGCGAGGTAGTCGCCCTCCCTGACCTGCATCGAGACGCCGTCGAGGGCGCGCACGATGTTGTCGCCCATCTCATAGTGGCGGTGAACGGCGACGAACTCGGCGATGACGCGGCGGTCATCGGTGCCTGGCTGCGGGCTCATGTCAGCGATTTCCGTTGCTGTCGCGGCGACCGCCGCGGCCGCCGGGGCCGCCGCCTTGATCGCCGGCCTGGCCGCCGCCCTGGCCGCGACGGCCGCCGCCGAAGGCGGCCATCATGATCT
>JAGQRA010001006.1 GCA_020425885.1 Planctomycetota bacterium
ACCAACGATCAGAACCTGATCGACAACTACCATCCGAAGACGCGGCGGGGGCGCGCGGCCGCGCTCAACATGGTCATCACCGAGACCGGTGCCGCCAAGGCCGTCGCCAAGGCGATCCCCGAGCTGGCCGGCAAGCTGACCGGCAACGCGATCCGGGTGCCGACCCCGAACGTGTCGCTCGCCATGCTCAACCTCGTGCTCGAACGCGAGGTCGGGGTCGAGGAGCTCAACTCGTACCTGCGCAACGCCGCGCTGTACTCGCCCCTGTCGCTGCAGATCGACTACACCACGTCGACCGAGGTGTCCTCGACCGACCTCGTCGGGTCGCGCTACCCCGGCATCGTCGATTCCGCCTCGACCATCACGAACGGCAACCGCTGCGTGCTCTATGTCTGGTACGACAACGAGTTCGGCTACAGCATGCAGGTCGTCCGCGTGGCGCAGCGGATGGCGGGGATCCGCTACGTCACCTTCCCGCGCGCGTGAGCGCCCGCGCCTGAGGATCCGGGTGCCCCGGCGGAGATACCAGCTACATGTAGGTGTAGGTGGTCGTCGTGCTGCAGCCGCCGGGCGTCGTCAACACCACCGTCGCCTGGCCGACCGCTCCCGGCGGCGTGTACATCGTCACGACACCCGGACTGACGCCGATCACGTTCGCCGCGTTGCCGCCGATCGTCACCGTCGTGCCCAGCGAGTAGCCCGTGCCGCGAACGATGAAGAGCGCGTTGCCGGCGGCCGTGCCCGTGCCGAGCAAGGTGCTCGTGACCGTCGGCGTCGGATTGATGACGGTCGAGGCCTGCCTGCCGTCCGGGTTGCGGACGACGAGCAGCGAATCGCAGGGTAGCCCGGCGGGGTAGGCGAAGGTGAGCTGGGTGCCGGTCCGTGACGTCAACGCGAGCGGGGTGCCGTTCAGCGATGCCGTGAGGCCGGGAACGAAGTCGGTACCAGTGACCGTGATCGGCGAGCCGGCGCTGGTGCTGAGCGGCGACACGAAGGTGATCGTCGGCGGCGGCGAGATCGCGACGTGCAGGTCGATCGCGTTCGTCAGTCCGAGCGTGAACGGGCTGTTCGAGGTCGCGATGACGCCCTGCAGGGTCAGGTCGATCGGGAACGAGACGAGGCCGGTCGGGATCGCGATCGAAGTCGGTGCCGGCGCCGCGGGCAAGCCGCCGCCGAGCCAGCCGATGCTGTCGGCGGCGACGAAGACGAGCGGACCCATCGGCAGCATCGGCATGCAGGCATTGCCGAAGCCGAGCGATGTCCCGGGAGCTCCGGGCTGCGGCTGCGGCGTCATCAGCAGGATGTAGCCGGCCGGTCCCGTGATCCCGCTCGGTGCGGCCATGCCGATCGCGAACGGCTGGTGCGTCTTCAGCGAGACCTCGCGCCGGATACCGCCGGCGGAGCCGTCGATCGTGAGGACGTCCTCGCCGAGACTGCCGTCGTAGCATGGATCGTAGAGCGGTGTGGAGGTCCAGTCCCAGCTCAGGATCTCGACCAGCTCGGTCAGCGACCCGGCCCCGGTCGTGGCGCAGAAGCCGAGCCAGGCCGCGCCGCCCTGCAGGTTGGCACCCGGCGCGGCGGCCCCCGACATGTACTGGCCGCCGCTGCCGAAATCGTAGGCGCGCTGGATCGCCGGCGTCGGGGCGTTGTCGACGTGGACCGACAGCGTGCCCGGCACGTAGTGGATGCGCAGCGTGTGCAGCTGGCCGTTGCTCAGCACGGTCGCTGGCGTGTTGCGGCCGATCGACCACTGCTCGTTCTCGTTGTTGCCGTTGTTGCCGCGGGTGTGGATGGTCAGCTCGTTGGCGCTGGTGTCGCCGAGGTTGCCATCCTGGTAGGTGTCGAGTTCGAAGGCCACCGAGTTGCGGATGCCGGTGGACTGGTTGGCGCCCGTACCGTAGCCGATTCCCCAGACCGTCCCGCCGGTCGTGGCGATGCCGTTGGGGTCGTCGTGGATCACGAAGGCCATGCCCTCCGCCTTGGTGCCGAGCGAGGGTGGCGTGATCCTGAAGGTGAACGTCGTGTCGAAGCCGGCGAGGATCGGCATCGCGGTGCGATGCCAGGCCCATCCGCTCTGGTTGCTGCCGTTGGCGGTGAGTCGCAGGGTCGTGCCTGCCTGGGTCGCATTGCCGAGCATGGCCAACGACGCGACGTTGCCGAAGTCGGTGTAGGTGAAGGACTGGGCCAGGATCGGGGAGAGCAGCAGTGCGCAGGTGGCGGCGGCGGCGAGTGGTCGTGTCATCGGTTGGAAGTGGTCGTGGCGGCGGAGTGGGCGGCCCAGCCTACCCGAGGCGAATGCTGCGACCAGTGGGGTGGGAGCGGCGAGCGGCGCGCCGGCCGGGACGCGGTGGACTAGGAACGACGTAACCCGATGCCGCGTGTTTC
>JAGQRA010000124.1 GCA_020425885.1 Planctomycetota bacterium
CAGTTCTTGCGCAGGTTGAGCTTCGCCAGCTGCGCCGCCAGCGGGTTCGGCGCCGCCTCGGCGCCGGTCTCGCGCAGCCTCGGCGCGAACTCGCGCTGCGGACCCGGCCGCTTCTGTCGGTCGCCGCCGCGGCCTTCGCCGCGTCGTTCGGGCGAGCCGGGCATGCGCGCGGCACGGTCACCGCCGCCGCCGCCTTCGCCGCGTTCGTGCAGCTTCATCGACAGCGCGATCCGCTGCCGCGCCACGTCGATGCTGACGACCCTGACCTTGACGACCTGGCCGGCCTTGACGACCTCGCGCGGATCCTCGACGAAGCGATCGGCGAGCTGGCTGATGTGGACCAGGCCGTCCTGGTGCACGCCGATGTCGACGAACGCACCGAAGGCGGTGACATTGGAGACCACGCCCTCGAGCAGCATGCCTTCGCGGAGGTCCGTGATCGCCTGGACCTCGTCCTGGAACGAAGCGGTCACGAACTCGGGCCGCGGATCGCGACCCGGCTTCTCGAGTTCGGCCAGGATGTCGGTCACGGTCGGCAGCCCGAAGGTGTCGTCGACGAAGTCGCTTGCCCGCAGGCCGCGCAGCACGTCGCGATTGCCGATGAGGCGTTGCACGTCGGTGCCGGTGCGTTCGAGGATGCGTTCGACGACGGGGTAGGCCTCGGGGTGCACCGCGCTCTGATCGAGCGGGTCGTCGCCGCCGCGGATGCGCAGGAAGCCGGCGCACTGTTCGAACGCCTTGGGCCCGAGCCGGCTCACCTTCAGCAGGTGCCGACGCGACCGGAACGGACCGTTCTCGTCGCGATGGGCGACGATGTTCCGGGCCAGCGTCGGGTTCAGGCCGGCGACGCGGCCGAGCAGCGCCTCGCTCGCGGTGTTGAGGTCGACGCCGACGTGGTTGACGCAGTCCTCGACCACCGCCTCGAGGCTCTTCTGCAGTCGCGACTGGTTGACGTCGTGCTGGTACTGGCCGACGCCGATCGCCTTCGGGTCGATCTTGACCAGTTCGGCGAGCGGATCCTGCAGGCGGCGCGCGATCGACACGGCGCCGCGCAGCGACACGTCCATGTCGGGGAACTCCTTGGCCGCCAGCTCGCTGGCCGAGTAGACCGAGGCGCCGGACTCGCTGACGACGAGCTTCTTCAGGCCCAGCTCGGGGTGCTGCTGTATCAGCGCGCTGGCCAGCTTGTCGGTCTCGCGCGAGGCCGTGCCGTTGCCGATCGACAGCAGCGCGACCTCGTGCTGCCGGCACAGGTGGGCGAGCACCTGCAGCGAGCCGATCCAGTCGTTGCGCGGCACGTGCGGGTAGATCGTCGCGGTCTGCAGCACCTTGCCGGTGCGGTCGACGACGGCGACCTTGCAGCCGGTGCGGAGGCCGGGGTCGAGGCCGAGGATGGCCTTCGGGCCGGCCGGCGCGGCCAGCAGCAGATCGCGCAGGTTGGCGGCGAACACCGTGATGGCCTCGGCCTCGGCCCGTTCGCGCAGGGTGGCGAACTGTTCGCTCTCGAGGTGCAACGCGATCTTGGCCTGGAAGGCGAGGCGCGCGGTATCGGCGAGCCAGCGATCGGCGGCCCGGCCGTCGTCGCGGAGGCCGAAGCGCTCCATGACCATGATCTGGCCGCGGCCGGTCGGGTCGCTGCTGAGCGGCGGCCGTTCGTCGCCGTCCTCGACCGGCAGGCCGAGGCCGGCGTCGAGGAACCCTTCCTTGCGGGCGCGGAAGATCGCCAGCGCGCGGTGGCTCGGCACGCGGGCCAGCGGTTCGTCGTGGTCGAAGTAGTCGCGATAGCGTTGCGCCTCCGGGTCGTCGGCCTTGTCCTTCCTGACCTTGGTGACGACGAAGCTGTCCTGCTGGACCCAGGCGCGCAGGCGACCGAGCAGCGTCGCGTCCTCGGCGAAGTCCTCGATCAGGATGAAGCGGGCGCCCAGCAGGGCGGCGTCGGCGTCGGCGATCCCCTTCTGCTCGCTGACGTAATCGGCAGCCAGCAGCTCCGGGCTTCGGGTCGGGTCGGCGAGCAGCGCCGCGGCCAACGGCTCGAGGCCGGCCTCGCGGGCGATCATCGCCTTGGTCCGCCGCTTCTGGCGATAGGGGAGGTAGAGGTCCTCGAGCGCCTGCTTGGTCGCGGCCGCCGCGATGGCGCGTTGCAGCTCGGCCGTCATCTTGCCCTGGCCTTCGATGCTGGCGGTGATGGCGGTGCGCCGCTCCTCGAGTTCGCGCAGGTAGCCGAGCCGCTCCTCGAGCGTCCGCAGCTGCGTGTCATCGAGGCCGCCGGTGGCCTCCTTGCGGTAGCGGGCGATGAACGGAACCGTCGCGCCTTCGTCGAGGAGCTTGACGGTGGTCGCGACCTGTTCGTCGCGGACCGAGAGTTCGTGAGCGATGCGGCTGGTGATCGTGGCTGTCACGGCGCGAACGGTAGTGTGCCGGGCTCGAAGTTCCCACGCGTTTGGCAGGGGCACGGATGCTCATTGGTCGCCTGTAATCAACGACGCCACCGGGTCCTGCGTCGACTCGGTTGGTGACGCATTCCACGGACTCCGCGGAGGGAGGCCGCCCGTGGGCACTTCGGTGTTACCCGGCGGCGGTCGAGGAATACGACATGGGTCAGGGCCGAGGCCATGAATCGACTCGTCATCGATCACTCCGTGGGGGTCTTCAGGGTCCTCGAGGGTTGCTCTCAGCGGAGGCCTCGCCCCGGGGCGCCAGATTCCGTGATGGTCTGCTCCGTTCTCTCATGACACACCGACTCCTGCCTGCGTTCTCGCTTGCCTGTTGGGCGTTCGTTTCCTGCTGCGACCAGGAGCTTCCTTCCCAAAGCTACCTGCGTGGCTTCGGGCACTACGGCTACGACACCGAGAGCACCTTTGGGCAGATGGTGCAGGTCGAGGCTGGTGGCAGTTCGACCATGATGCGCCGTTCGGATGGCCGCCTGTTTGCGAGCGGAGCTCCGATGTTCCCTCCGGATCCACCTGCGGGGTTGTCCTATGCCGATTGTGACACCAGCGGCAGCCTCGGCATCGGCCTGCTGAGCAACGGCCTGGCCGTGACCTGGAATTGGTGGTTCGACCCGACGGCGTTCCAACCGCCGGCTTTGCCGCCCGGAGTGACTTTCATCGGTGTCGCCACGGGTGGGCTTCATCTGGTTGCACTGCGATCGGACGGCGAGATCGAGGTGTTCGGCAACCTTGCTTACTCCGCCAACCTGCGATACGTACCGCCCTTGCCCTCGGGCCAGACCTACACCAAGGTGGAGTCCGGAGGTGCGCACGGCCTGGCGTTGCGCTCCGATGGGGCGTTGCTGGCTTGGGGCGACAACTCGACGGGGCAGTGCAACGTGCCGCAGTTGCCGCCAGGCGTCTGCTACGTCGCGGCTGACGCTTCCAGCTGGCATACCGTCGCGCTGCGCTCCGACGGTGAGGTCGAGGCCTTCGGTTACAACAACCACGGTCAATGCAACGTGCCACCGCTGCCCGCAGGGCTTGCCTACCTGGACGTGGCTGCTGCCGCGGACCACACCGTTGCGCTGCGCTCTGACGGTAGGATCATATGCTGGGGCTCGGACCTCTACGGTGAGTGCAATCCGCCCCCGGTGCCCGCCGGTCTGTCCGTGGTCTCGGTGTCTGCGGGTGACCTGCACAGTGTGGCCCTGCTGTCGAACGGCAAGGTGCTGGGCTGGGGTAACCGGTCGAACATGCCGTATGGCCTGCCGGAATTGCCCGCCGGGGAGCGATGGGTGAAGATCAGCCGTGGGCGAGACTTCACCAGTGGGCTCAGCTCGAGCGGAGAGATCCGAATGTGGGGAGGTTGGCACTCGTCCACGTTGTCCGTGCCGCCGCTGCCGCCAGGCACCAGATACACGGACCTCGCGACCGGGTACTATCACTGCGTCGCCCTGCGCTCCGATGGCCAGGCCATCGCTTGGGGCAACGGCAACTATCCGTGGCTGAACGTGCCGGCGTTGCCGCCCGGTCTGACCTACACCCAGGTGGCGGTGTCGGACAACCACACGGTGCTGCTGCGGTCGGATGGCGAGGCCATCGCGTTCGG
>JAGQRA010001007.1 GCA_020425885.1 Planctomycetota bacterium
CCTGCACGAGGTCCTCGGGCTCGGCGCCCCGTGCGAGATGGCAGGCGATCAGCAGCAGCTCGGGTGCCAGCGCGTCGAACACCGCAGCCAGCGCTGCCATGTCGCCGTCGCGGCGAAACAACGCGAAGAGCCGTTCCGGGCTTTGCTGTTCGTTCGGGTCCATTGACCTCCATTCAACCCGAGCACGACGATCGGACTCAGGATTCCCGGGACCCTGCCCTCGCACCCGAGCCTCCGCGGTTCGGTGCCGGCCAATGCACCGATCGACTGCTACCGGATGACGCCGCCGACGGTCGGTGCGACCTGCAGCGGCAGGCCCGAGCCCGAGGCGGAGTGGACCCAGATCTGGCGATGGAGCAGGTTCGGATCGTTGGGGATGGCAAAGCCTGTGGCTGCGGTTCCCAGCGCGTTGGCGAACAGCAGGCCGAGGCCGATGCCGCCGCCGGCGGGCGATAACCACGGTTGGGTGAGCGCGGGCAGCTGGCTCGAGGCCAACTCGAACGACGCCATCAACGCGACGAAGCCGTTGGGCTGGACGTGGAAGACGAGATCGAAGCTCATCGCCAGCGCCGGCGGCCGCACGCGCTCGACGCCAGGGAGGAAGCCCGAGGGGAGCTGAGTACATCCGGAGGTCACGGGGCCTAGCGTGCAGCGGTCCAGGTGGCCGACGGTGCCCGCTCGCACCGACATCGGGCACATCGTGTTGCCGCCCATGAGAGTGCTGTCGCTGAGCCATACGGCGCTCGTCGCGTCGGCCGTCAACGCCGGTGCGCCGAGACTGCCGACGAGGACGCCGCCGCCGTGCAGGCTGAGACCGCTGCCGTTGAGCGACGAGGCAAACAGCGCGATCCCACTGCCGGGAGAGCCGAGCGTGGTCGAGCCGCCGACGAACTCCGAGCTTGCCGCGGTCACCTGGCAGCCCAGGGCCACCAGCGCCGAGGAGGCTGTCATCGCCGAGAGCGAGCGCAACGTCGTGTCCTGGAAGTGCAGGGCCGTGCCGGTGGCGGTGACCGGCGAGCGTCCGGTCGCCTCGACGACACAGTCGTCGAACTGCACCGCACCGCCGGTGATCTCGAGCCGGTGGTTGACCGTGGTCGTGTAGACCAGCGTGGAGCTGCCGGCGAATCGCAGCCCGATCAGCTGCATGCTCTGCCCCGGCGGCAGCGTGATGGTGGTCGCGCCGGCGGTGAGGATGCAGGGCGGCGACGTCGCGCATCCCGGCGGCAGGAAGGCCCGGTCGAAGTCGACATCGACGGTGCCCGGCGTGACCGCCCGGATCGTGACGCCGACCGCAGCATCGAAGTGCGCGTAGGTGCCGGGTTGCACGAGCACGATGTCACCTGGAGCGGCGATCGCGAGGGCGTCACGGATCTGCGGCAATGAGCCGGGGCCGACCGTGTGTACGGTCTGTGACGGCAGTTCGACGGTGGCGACGGAGAGCAGACAGACTAGGAAAGGCCGGTGCATGAGTGGATCCTCAGGGCAACCAGGATAGCAGCTGGCCCGCGGGCGGCAGGAGGCCCCGAGCCGAGGCCGCTGCCGCGAACGAGTCAATCGCCGTCGGGCCCCCACAGGTTCGTCGTGCGGCGCTCGACGCCGTGCCGCACGGCGCCCTCACCGTGGCGATCCTTGATCGCGTCGAGCGCGCGCAACAGCTGGTCGCGGCGGCGCGGCGCCGCCTCGAACAGCCCGCCCTGCTGCTGCGTCTCGGCCTCGACCAGCGAAGCCGCGGTGACGCCCAGCAACCGCACCGGCGGCCGACCCGGCCAGCACGAATCGAGCAACTCGGTCGCGACCCGGTAGATCTCCAGCTCATCTGCCGTGGCAGGCACCTTGCGCTGCCGCTGCAAGGTCCTGAAGTCCGGGTGGCGCAGCTTAAGCCGGATCACCCCGCCCCGCACGTGCGCCTTGCGCAAACGCCGCGCGACCATCTCGGACAGCTGCAACAGCACGCCGCGCACCTCGTCGCGCGCCTGCAGATCCTCGGCGAACGTCATCTCGTGGCCGATCGATCTGGCCTCGCGATGGGACTCGACGAGGCGCGCATCGAGGCCGTTGCTCAGCACGTAGAGGTGGTCGCCGAGGTTGTCGCCGAACGCGACGATCAGCTCGTCACGCCCCTTCTGCTGCACGTCGCCGATCGTGCGCAGCCCGGCGCGTTCGAGCAGCGGCCGGGTCTTGGCCCCGACACCCCACAGCCGCGACACCGGCAACGGCGCCAGGAAGGCCCGTTCTGCACCCGGCGCCACGACGACGAGCCCATCGGGCTTCTCCAGATCGCTCGCCACCTTGGCGACGTACTTCGAAGTCGCGACGCCGACCGACACCCTGAGCCCGGTGGCGGCGAAGACCTCGCGCTTGAGCCGCGCGGCGATCTCGGGGCCGTCGCCGAACAGGGCGCGGCTGCCGGTGACATCGAGGAAGGCCTCGTCGAGCGACAGCGGCTCGACGAGGTCGGTGAACCGCGCGAACACGTCGTGCACCTGCGCGGCGACCGCGGCATAGACGTCCATCCGCGGGGTCACGAAGATGGCCTGCGGACACAGCTGTTTGGCGCGGACGCCGGGCATCGCCGAATGGACGCCGAACGCGCGGGCCTCGTAGCTGCACGTGCTGACGACCTGCCGCCGGCCGGAACCGCCGACGATCACCGGCTTGCCGCGCAGTTCGGGTCGATCCCGCTGCTCGACGGCCGCGAAGAACGCGTCCATGTCGGCATGCAGGATCGTCGGCGTGGCAGCCATGCGGCCATTGGACCGGCGAACGGCTCCCGGCACAAACCGCAGCGGCGTCGGATGGTCCCGGTTCTTCGACGACGCGGTACCGCGTCGCGGCGTTTGGCCAGAACCGAAGCGGCGCGCGCAGCGCGCGGCGAGGTCCTGAGCACGGTTGCCCGCTGCGCGGGCAAGCGATGTCTCCCAAAGAAGCGCCGCAGCGGCACCAGATGCCTCGGCCTCTTCGTCGACGCTGTGCCGCGTTGCGGCGTCCGGGGGCTCAGAACCAGTCGGGGATGTTCTCCGGGTCGAGGCCCATCGCCTGCAGGATCAGCGCCTGCACGTACTCGGGGTCGATCGAGAACTCCTTGAGGGTCTCGTAGCACGACCCGGACTTGACCGACATCAACGCCAGGGCGAGGTGCTCGGGCTGCACCTGCTTGCTGCCGAGCTCCTTGGCCGCGTCGCGCGCCCGTTCGAAGGCGGTGTGGACATGGCGGTTGTAGGGGCCGTTCATCACCTCGGGCTCGCGCGGCAGGGTCTGCACGTAGCCCGAGAACATGTCCGGGTCGACGTTGAGATCCTGGAAGATGAAGTGCAGACAGGTGCTGCGATCGGCCGTGAGCCCGTAGATGACGTGGCCGGTGGCAACCGACTCGTCCTTGAGCTGCTCGGCCAGTTCCTCGGCACGCTTGACGGCCAGGACGGTCTTCTCGGCGAAGTCCTCGAACATAGGGGCGAAGGACTCTAGCGACGACCTGCGGCGGAAACCACTGAGCCGACCGATTGCGCGCCAAATGTCGCGGATCCGGCCAGGCCCGTGGCCCAATGTGCGCCGGAGAATGCCGCTACGGGCGGGTCGCCAACCGCTGCGCCCGCCGGGCCTGCGCCGCCGCGTAGCGCCGCTTCTCGTCGTCGGTCTCGGGCAGCACGGGTGGCACCGGGGCAGGTTGGTGGGTGACCGGATCGAGCGAAACGAAGGTCAGGTAGGCCGACACGACGTGCTGCCGATCGCCGGTCGACCGCTCCTCGCGCAACACCTTGACGCCGCACTCCATCGAGGTCCGCCCGGCGAAGTTGACTGACGCGAGCAGCACCACGGTGCCGCCGGTCGGCACCGGATTGTGGAAGTCGATGCGGTCGACGCTCGCGGTCACGACCGAGGTGCGGGCATGGCGGCCGGCGGCGACGGCGGCGGCGATGTCGAGCCAGTGCATGATGCGCCCGCCCATCACGTTGCCCAGCGAGTTGGCGTCGTTGGGGAAGACGATCTCGGTCATCTCGACCCTGCTCTTGCTGACAGGGCGAGGGGTGAGGGGCTTGTCGGAGTCTGTCATCTACCCCCCTGGTACGGCTGCCGGCCGGCAACGCAAGCGCTCAGGTGCTTCTGCGAGCAACCTACGCGCCCGGATCGCCGGCGGCGGCCGAGGACTCACTGCACGACGACGTGCCTGGCGTTCGAGACCACGAGGCCGAGACCATTGGTCGGCAAGAGCTGCAGCTCGGCCCATTGCCGGTAGAAGTTGAGGCCGACCGCCCAGCTCGGCAGCGGCATCGAGACGAAGGCCTGACCACCGCCGGACCCGGTCCCGCTGGTGACGACGAACGTGCTGATCAGATTGCCGGTGCGGATGAAGCAGTTCGGCGCGCCATAGGTACCGAGGTCGGCCGGCAGCGGGATGCTGCCGATCACCGCGTTCTGGAAGTCGATCAGCAGTACGGCCAGGTCGCCGGGGTTGGCGCTGAACAGTCCGAGCCGGAATGCCGTGTTGCCGGCGAGCGGCGCCCCGAAGGAGGAGTCGGTCGGCTTCCAGCCGTCATTGCCGGCGCAGCCGCCGCCATAGCTGGTGTCGACGCCGCCCACTTCCGGGAAGTACTGGATGCCGGTGATGCTGTTCGAGGTCAGGGTCGGGTGCGTGCCGACGCCGAGGATCTTGTTCTCGGCCTGTTGGTCACCGACCCAACGCTCGATCGCGGCATAGCGGGTTCCGACCACCCAGTCCTGCGCGACCGGATCGAACGAGAACGAGTTCACCGTGCCGCTGGCCAGCGCGTTGCCGCCGGCGTTGAGCAACCCGGTCCAGGTCGAACTCACGACCGTCCCCAGGGCCGGGTCGATGCGCAGCAGATCGCCGTAGACGCCCTGCAGGACCAGGATCCCGGGGGCCATCGGGTCCTCGACCATGTTGACGATGCCGGTGTTCCACGGGTTGCCGACCGGCGCGAAGCCACCGGGCGGCAGGTTGAGCACGATCCGACCCGTCAGCGTCACGGTGTCGAACTCGATCAGCTCGCCCGGCGACGTCGCCGTGTTCGCCGGGCTCGAGTTGAAGGTCGCGACGAAGACCTTGGTGCCGATGACGGCGCAGGCATTGGCGAGGCCGGTCGCGCTCAAGGTGGCGATGTCGAGTTCGAGCGTCACCGGGCCACCGGCGGTCGGAACGCTCTGCAGCGAACCGAGCACGCCGGCGGTCTGGGTGCAGAAGTAGAGCTTGTTGCCGAGCACCGCCAGCTGCGCGACGTTGCCGCCGGCCGTGGGCGTCGTGTTGAGCAACGTCTCGCTCACGACACCGGAGGCGACGGAGATGGCGTAGATGTCGCCGGTCGGCGCCGCGTTGGTGCCGACGTAGCCGGTCACCGGATTGGTCATCAGCACGCAGTTCGGGATCGCGGCCGCCAGCGCCGCACTGATCGTCAGCTGCGATGCCGTTCCAGCCTGGTGATCGATGTCGTACATCTCACCGGGCTGACCCGACGGGGCGACGGTGGCGATGGAGTGACCCGGCAGGATCTGGCTGAAACACGGCGTCGCCAACAGGGCGGCGGCGACGGCGACACGGATCGAATGGCTCGGCATGGTCTGATTGTGTGAGTGAGAGGGAAGGTGGATCACGGCTGCGCCGGAACACCCGGCCGCAACCGCATGCTGACCTGCGCGCGGCAGGCCGGGCCATTGTCCCTTCGCGATGGTCGGCTGGCGACCGTCTCCTCCACGCCGGGCGTGGCGTTCCTGTAACGGCCGCCAGCCGTGGATCAGGAACCTGCCAGCCAGGCCGGGCGAACCGCCTTGGCGTTGTTAACTTCTGTCGTCACCCGATGAAAACGATCCACCGCACCCTGTGCCTGCTCTCGTTCCTGCCCCTCGCCGCCTGCGCCGCCACGGGACCCGAGCCGCCGGTCCATACCATCTCGTTCGAGGCCGACGCGATCGGCGCCGTACCGCAGGGCTTCGGCATCGCCGAGACGAACGGCATCGGGCACACGGCATCATGGCGGGTCGAGAACGGCGTCGATCCGGACGATCCCGGTCACGTGGTCGGCGTCGACACGGCCAACAGCGGCAGCACCTACAACCTCCTGCTCAGCGCCGCCGACTTCCCGGCCGACTGCGCGCTGTCGGTGTACCTGTTGCCGTGCTCCGGCGACGAGGACCAGGGCGGCGGCCTGTTGTGGCGGGCGCGCGACGCCGACAACTACTACGTCGCGCGCTGGAACCCGCTCGAGGACAACGTGCGGCTCTACACCGTGATCGGTGGCGAACGGACGATGCTGGCCAGCGCCGACGTCGAGGCTGCGCCGCGGGTCTGGCACCGTCTCGCGGTGACGATGCGCGGCGATGCGATCACGGTGGCCTTCGATGGCAAGACCTTGATTCAACACCGCGACACGACGTTCTCGGCGGCCGGCCGCGTCGGCCTCTGGACCAAGGCCGATGCCGCGACACGATTCGATCGCATCGAGTGGTCCGAGCTGCCCTGATAGCGATGGGCGCGCGGCGATTCCCGTATCGGGATCGGCCCGCAGGTCAGGCCGGTCGATAGGACCTGCGGCGCACCTGCAACCGTCATGGACCTCACCCCGGCATCGCTGTTCACGGGACTGATCACGAGCTCGATCGGCTGCGGCCTGTTCCTGTACGGCAAGAAGCAGGCGCGCGCGCCTCAGCTCGTCGCCGGGATCGTGTTGATGGCGCTGCCGTTCTTCGTGCCCGACGCGCTGCTGCAGGCCGGCCTCGCCGTCGTCATCCTGCTCGCGACGCGGTGGGCCTGCCGCACGATCTGACGATCCGGGGCGAGCGCGGCACGCGGCTACGATTCCCGTTCGCGGGGCAATGGTCGCTCGAGGATGCGATGCTCGGCCACGACCTCGCCGCCGATCAGGTGCCGCTGCACGATCTCCTCGAGCACCTCGGGCGTGCAGCCGCCGTACCACACGCCCTCGGGATAGACGACCGCGATCGGACCGCCATGGCAGATGCGCAGACAGTTCGCCTTGGTGCGCAGCACGCCGCCCGCCTCGGACAAGCCGAGTTCCTTCAGTCGCGACTTGAGGAAGGCCCACGCCGCGAGCCCCGCTTCCTTGTCGCAACACTCGGGTTTGCTCTGGTCGCAGCACAACAGGACATGCCGACGCGCCGCGTCGATGCCGAGCTTGCCGGCGATCGCCCGTTGCCGCTCGCGGCTGTCGCTCATTGCCGGCGCGCGCCCGCCTCGACCGGCAGGTTCCGCAGTTCCACGGACCGATGGCGCCCGAACAACTCGCCGACGCCGCGCTCGGGACGCCAGACGCCGAGGTCCTCCTCCTCCTCACGGAACGGCACGCGGCGGCTGAATCGCCCGGCCTCGGTGGCCGAACCGACCAGCCTCCCGGCCGCGTCCTCGATCTGATAGAACCGCACCGGGCCGGCCGGGTCACGGATCTCGAGCAGCACGAGCTGGCCGAGCAACTCGCCGCCATCGAGCGCCTGCCAGCGGGCGAGTTCGAGCACGGCCCGCGGCTGCAGCGGCGGCGGTGGCGGCGATGGCACACCGCAGGCCGCAAAACCGAGCAGCGCGGCGACCGGCATCAAGACGAAGTGTCTCATCTGTGCTGTCTCATCTGTGGCGCCCGGCCAGTTCTAGCCGCAGAATGCTCCGCCCGCCACCGCGCGGAACACGGACCCCACGATGTCGTCGATGAAAGGCGTGCAACTCTCTGCCCCCGGCCAGTATCGCCTGCGCACGGATCTCCCCGTTCCCGAGCCGGGCCCCGGCGAGGTCCGACTGCGCGTCGCCGCGGCCGGCATCTGCGGCACCGATGTCCACATCTGCCGCGGCGACCCGTCGATGAACGGATTGATCGCGCCGCCGGTCGTGCTCGGCCACGAGTTCTGCGGCCACATCGACAAGCTCGGCGCCGGCGTCGACGCGGCCAGGCTCGCGCTCGGCACGTTCGCCAGCGCCGAGATGCACGAGGTCTGCGGCACGTGTCCGGCCTGTCGCAGCGAGGCCTTCCACGCCTGCGCCACGGCACGCATCCGCGGCATCAACATGGACGGCGCGTTCGCCGAGTTCGTCGTCGTCTCGGCCGGCAACGTCGTCGCGCTGCCGCCGGAGATCCCGGTCAAGGTCGCGGCCATCCTCGACCCGCTCGGCAACGCCGTGCACACCACGATGAAGGTCCCGGTCGACGGTCGCACGGTGTCGATCATCGGTTTTGGACCGATCGGCGCGATGTGCGGCGAGGTCGCGACCTTCGCCGGGGCCAGCCACGTCTACATAGTCGACGTCGCCGACACCGCGCTGCAGCGCGCGCGCGACTGGGTCGAGCGACGCCAGCTGAACGACCGGGTCACCGTCGTCGACGGCCGCAGCGCACCGGTCGAGACCGTCGTCGAGGCGACCGCGGGCGGCGTCGATGTCGCACTCGAGATCTCGGGCCATCCGACCGGCATCAACAACGCCATCCAGATGACGCGGCCCGCCGGCGACGTCGTCAACCTCGGCCTGCCCAAGGGTGACGAGGTCACGATCGAGCGCTTCAGCAAGAACTTCATCTTCAAGGGCCTGACGATGCATGCCGTCATCGGCCGCGAGATGTTCCGCACCTGGGACCGCATGCTCGATCTGCTGCGGCAGGGCATGGACGTGTCGCACTTCGTCACCGCCGAGATGCCGCTCGAGGAGTTCGCCACCGGCGTCGAACGGTTCGGCAACGGCCAGGAACAGAAAGTCGTGCTGTATCCGCACGCGCCCGAGTGAGAGAGTCTTCACGCCATGTTCACGAACGACCGCGATCGTTTCCGCGCCGAGCTCGACGAGATCAGGAACGCGGGCCTCTGGAAGACCGAACGTGTGATCGAGAGCGCGCAGGGCGCCACGATCCGCGCCAACGGCAAGGAGGTGCTCTGCTTCTGCGCCAACAACTACCTCGGCCTCGCCAATGACCCCGACCTGCGTCGGGCGGCGCAGGCGGCGATCGAATCACACGGCCTCGGCCTCGCCAGCGTCCGATTCATCTGCGGCACGCAGGACATCCACAAGACCCTGGAGCGGAAGGTCAGCGCCTTCCTCGGCACCGAGGACACGATCCTCTACAGCTCGTGCTTCGAGGCCAACGGCGGGCTGTTCGAGACCATCACCGGCCCCGAGGACGCGA
>JAGQRA010001008.1 GCA_020425885.1 Planctomycetota bacterium
GGGCGACGAGGCCGACGAAGTGGCCGCGGCCGACGGTCTCGAGGACGCCGAACGGTTCACCCCAGACGGTGATTCCGTGTGATCGGCGGGCATGCAGATAGAGCCCTTCGCGATCGGCGTCGTGGTCACCGCTCAGCGTTCGGAACGTCGCCTCGAGGTCGACGCGCGGTGCCGTGGCCAGCGCCGTGGCGAATGCGGTGTCCGCCGGCCGCGGGGTGCGGTCGACGAGCTGCAGGTCGATGCTCCTGCGGAACGGCATCGGCAGCCGCAGCGTCTCGTGGTCACCGATCTGCAACGGCAGCGCGGCGAACAGCTCGTCGAGGGGAGCCGTCAGCGCCGGCTCGGGTTCGTCGTCGTAGCGCACCTCGAGCCACAGCGCCGCGTCCGCGCCGGCACCGTGACGCAGGCGCAACTCGATGAGCTCGCCGGGGCCGGCGCGGTGCAGCAGGCGGCGACGGCCGACGATCGCGAGCTCGCGACGTTCGATCGTCACCCCGGTGTCGCGGCCGTTCGCGCCGGCGAGCAGACTCTCGATCTCGCGCTGCACGTGCGGCCCGGGAGGCATGGCGAAGCGCTCCGGTTCGGGCCCGAGCTCGACGCCGATCTGGTAGTAGAAGCCGGGGCCTTGTGGGCTCGTGAGGCGAAGACGGCGCCGGAACGGAACCGGCACTTGGCAGACCGAGCCACCGCCCCAGCAGCCGGACAGGGGCTTCACGAACGGCGGCATCGTCTGGTCGAACAGCCGCGCCATGGGACCGCTGAACACGGTCTCGCCATCGAGCTGCAGTTGGATCTCGGCGCTCGGATTCGCCGACCAGATGCGCGTGATGCGTCCGGGACCGTCGACCTCGGCCAGCACCCGCGTGCCGTCGTCCTCGACGCGCAGCCAGTTGCCGGTGTCCTCGTTGCCACCGTTGCGGTCGTACGACGAGAACTGCAGCGCCCGTCTCGCCCGCGGTGTCGCGAGCGCGGCCAGACCTGCGGGTGGTGTCTGTCCGGTTGCGGCGGGCCAGGTGATGAGCAGGGCCAGCAGAGAGGTGGCGACGTGAGGTGCCATTGCGCGCACCTTATCCGGGTGGCGGTCGAAGATCGGGGGTGGGCGTGTCCGCGGATGCGCACTACGCTCCCTGCGCTCGCCACGAATTGCTCTCCGACGATGACTTCCTTCCCCTGGCGCAAGGTCCTGCTGGCGACCATCGTCTTCCTGGTGGTGCTGGAGGCCGTTCTCCAGGTCGGCGCGCTCTGGGCTACCGGGCGCACGGTCAGTCGCTCATCGTCGTCCGGTGCCGGTTGCGGCGGCGCGGCGCGTCAGAGCATCTTGTGTATCGGTGACAGCTATACCTACGGGGCCGGCGCGACGACGCCTTCGGCGACCTACCCGGCCCGACTCGAAGCGATCCTGCGCGGCCGTGGCTTCGACGTCGCGGTCACGAACAGCGGGTTTCCCGGCCAGCACAGCCGGCACATGCTGGGCAAGCTCGCGGGACGGATCACCGATTCGACGCGGGTGCTCTGCGTCCTCGCCGGCGCCAACGACTCGTGGCGACGACCGGAGTTCGTCGATCACGACGATCCTGGTCATGCGTCGCCGAGCGGGGGAACCGACGGCTTCGAGTTCTGTTGGCGAACGGGCCGACTCCTGAGCCTGTTGTTCAACTTCGAGGCAAACTCGTGGAGTCAACGGGGCAACGACGAGGCTGAAGTCGCAGCGACGCCGACCCCGGGCGCGACTGCGACGGCGGTGGCCGACCCGGAGGCCGGCTTCGACCTCCTGACCGTCGCCGGGCTCCTGCCCGACGTACCTCGGCGACCCGTCATCACTGCAGGGGCCGAGGCAGCCGTCGCGATCAAGGCGGTCCCGGTGCTCGAGGCGCAGGCGGCGGGGGACGCGCAGCGCGCGTTCGATCTCGGGTCCGATCTGCTCGAGGAATACCCGCGCGCGCCGTTGGTCATCTCGACGTTCGCGAAGCTGGCTGCTCAGGCCGGCAGGCCGGCGGCGGTGGAACGCGCGGTGCGGATGCTGCTCGAGCTGAGACGTTCGGAACCCTCCGCCGCCGTCACCGAAGGACTTGCCCGGGCCATGTGGATAGCGCAGCGACACGAGGAGGCCCTGGAACTCGCGCTGGAGCGGACGAACGAAGAACCGGCCGCGCTCGAGGCCTGGGAGATCCTGACGTCGGTCGCCTACTGCCTGGGTCGTCTGGAGATCGCCGAGAAGGCGATGCTCGAGACCATCAGCCTCAGCGGTCGCACCCGCACCGAGCAGGTGGCCCGTATCGCCCGAAACCTGGCGCGTCTGAAGAAGTCCTCCGACCCTTCGATGTGCGCGACTCTCATCGTCGCGGCCGTGCTGCTCGATGGTCGCGTTGCCGAAACGCGCCTCGTACTCGACAACGTCAAGAGCCACGTATCACGGCAGCTCATCGAGTCCGTGCTGGGCCGCACTGGCAAGGCCGGGGACCGGATCCCGGCTGCGATCCAGGCAATCCTCGACGAGGTCTATGACGGTGCGAACTCGGAGGCCTGGAGTGATGCGTTTCGCCGACACCTGACAGCCATCGCCGACCTCGCCAGGTCGCACGACATCCGAGTGGTCTTCCTGACGTATCCGTTTCGCCAGGAGGCGATCGAGCGCACGCAGCTCGAGGTCGCGGCCGCCCTCGACGCCCCGATCGTCGATATCCGCCGCCGCTTCGACCGGGAGCTCATGACCCGAAACCGCGACGAGCTGTTCGTGCCGGATGGGCACTGCAACGACGCAGGCTACGACATCATGGCGCAGATGGTCGCCGACGTCGTGGCGCCGATGCTGTCGCGGTGACGTACGTACGGTGCCTGGACCAGATCGTACAGGTGGTTTTTTGTCCTGGCACCATAATGACGGGATGCGCGCCTCACTCCGCCTCATCTCGCTGCTCGCGATCCTGATCGGCCTCGCCGCCTGCGCCGTGCCCCGACCCGGCGGGGCGAGCCCGATGTCGTGGGTCTGGATCCTGACCGGGCCGAAGGACGCTCAGGTGACCGGTGATGCGCGCGGCGCCGCGTTCCGAGGTCACTTCGCGAACATGGAGCGCATGGCGAACGAAGGACAGCTCCTCGTCGCCGGTCCGTTCGGCGAGCCACGCGCGCGGGCCGATCATCGCGGGGTGTTCGTGCTTGCGACCCCCGATCTCGCGGTCGCGCGCGAGGTCGCGGACAGCGACCCGACGGCGCAGGCGGGTGTGTTCGTGTTCGAGGTCGAACCGTTCGCGACGAGCGACGCGCTCGAACGGCTGGCGTCGATGCACACCGCGGCGGTCGCGGCCTCCGGCGTTGTCGATCCGCCGCCGGGATTCCACTGCCGCGCCTACGTGCTCGTCACGGGCCGCCCGAGCGCCGTGGCCGAGCGTGCGCTCGCGGCCGCACCGGTCCTGTTCTCGGGCCGGATCGGCGACGGTGAGTCGCAGCGCTGGCTCGCGTGTCTGGACGTGACTACCGCCGAGGAGGCGCGGGCGCTGCTGCCGCCGAGCACTGCGGAGTGGACGGTGATGCCGTGGTTCGCGACCAACGAGGTCGCGCGCCTCAGGTGAGGCGCGTCGCACTCGACCTTGGTCGGGCCCGGGGCACGCGGCTACCCTGTCACCATGGTGTCGCCGTCGCCGAAGGTCTTCATCAGCTACAGCCAGGACTCGGCCGAGCACATGCAGCAGGTGCTCGGGCTGTCCGACCGCCTGCGCGCCGATGGCGTCGATTGCGAGATCGACCAGTACGAACAGGCGCCGCCCGAGGGTTGGCCGCGCTGGATGAGCGGGCAGATCGAACGCGCCGACTTCGTGCTGGTGATCTGCACGCCGACCCTCGCCGAGCGCTTCGCCGGCAAGGGGCGCACGGGGCAGGGACTCGGGGCCAAGTGGGAGGGGGCGATCGTCACGCAGGAGCTCTACGAGGCCGAGGCGCACAACACCAAATTCGTGCCGGTGCTGCTCGACGGTGACAGCGCCGACGTGCCGGGGCCGCTGCGACAGACGACCCGGTACGACGCGTCGACCGAAGAGGGCTACGAAGCGCTCTATCGCCGTCTCACGCAGCAGCCGAAGATCCACAAGCGCGAGGTCGGCCGCATTCGACCGCTGGCTGCGCGGCAGCGGAGCGGGGCGTTTTCGCCGCCGCTCCCCGCCGGCGCGAAGGAACAGGTCCCGGCCACCGCCGGTTCCCCCGATCGCCCACGGGAGACGCGGCTGTCCCGCGAGGCATTGCTCGCGTTGCTCGAGACCTCGAACCTGCTCAACGAGACCGACACGCTCGACGAGGTGCTGACGCGCTGTCTCGAACTCGCAGGTCGACTGCTCGACAGCACCTCGGGTTCGGTGATCCTGCACGACGCGCTGCGGGACGATCTCTACTTCGCCGCTGCGGTCGGTCCAAAACGTGACGAGGTGCTGCCGCGACGCATCCCCCGCGGGCGCGGCAAGGCAGGTCAGGTGTTCGAGACCGGTGCGCCGCTGATCGAGAACGTGGTCGTCGGTCACTACGACACCATCGATCGCGACACCGACTTCCGCACCCAGTCGATGATCTGCGTGCCGATCGCCCATCGCGAGCGGCGCTTCGGCGTGATGCAGATGCTCAACAAGGGCGACGGTCGCGATCCGTTCACGGTCGAGGATCTGGAGCTGCTCTCCCGCTTCGGCGTCCAGGCCTCGCTCGCGATCAGGCGCGCCCATCTGTTCGAACAGCTGCTCGACGGCAGCGGTCTGTACGCGCGGCCCGAAGTGCGGCGTGAGATCGTCGAGCGCTTGCTGCGTGACGGTCGCCTCGCCATGCAGGAGCGCATCGCGATCCTCTCGATCGACATGCGCGGCTTCTCGCGGCTGTGCCGCGAACTCGTCGACCCGGGGCGCGTGCAGCAGGTGCTCAGCGACTACGTCGCCTTCACCAGCGCCGCCGTCGTGGCCGAGGGCGGCTTCCTCAACAAGGTCGTCGGCGACGGCCTGCTGGGCTTCTTCCGCGACGAAGGTGGTCCGTCACGGGCGTTGCGGGCCGCGCTCGCGATTCAACGCGCTTTCGACGACTGGCTTCCGCGCTGGCGCGAATCGACGGGGAGGGCGCTGTCGTTCCTCGACGTCGGCATGGGCATCGCATCCGGGGCGCCGACCATGCTCGGCACGGTGGGGGACGCGCGGTTCCGCGATCTGACCGTCGTCGGCGACGCCGTCAACCTCGCGTCCGCGCTCGGCAAGCAGGGCCGCCTGCCGGCGCGCCTGTGGATCGATGCGGCCACCTGGGAGGTCGTGCGAGCCGAGCCGGGTCTCGATTTCGACGGTCCCGAGCGTCTCGGTCCGCGCCCCAATGACGATCTCGATGCCGCCGCGCCGGCCTACGCCATCTATCGGGTGAGCCGGCACCAGGAAGGGCCAAAGACGCCCGGTGGCCCGCGAACTGCGCGGTCGTGAAGGCGACGGCCTGCTCGAGCGCCGCGAGCTCACGTTCGCCAAGGTCCGCCACGTCGAGTGCCGGCCGACGTCGATGGCCGAGCCGCTGGCGCCGGCGATCCCGGCCCTTGCCGACTGGGGTCGTCGACATGGTCGCCTTCTCTGACAGGGCCGCGGTGATTGCGCGAGGACGTGTCAGCCGCCGCCGCCGCCGCCGCCGCCGTTGCCGTCTGGTATCGTCAGCTGCAGGAGAATGTCGCCACCGGCGACAGCACGAGCGACACCAAAGGCACACCATGAGATGCAAACTGCTCCTTCCTATCGCCATGGCGGCCGTGACGGCGACCGCTGCCGGGCAGGACTTCCTCGGCTTCGTCTACAACACCTCCGCACTGGGAACGTTCCGCGGCTCGCTCGGCGTTCGTGCCGGGGAGATCGTGACCCGAGTCGATGGCGACGAGTACGCGGGCTGGGGTGTGGCAACCCCTGGTTTCCGTTCGGTCTCGAGCGTCTTCATGATCATCCAGGACCAGGATGCGTCCACGCCCGACAACTTCGATGTCCTGCTCTATCCGGAGGACGCGAGCAACCCGGGCTTCCCGGACCTGAGCGCCGGCGTCATGTTCGCCTCCGCCGTCTCGGCGCCGACCGGGTCGGGAGCCGTCGCCTTGGGCTACACGCTGACACCATCGACCCCGGTCGCCGTCCCGATCGTCGGTTCCGGCGATGTCTTCGTCGCCTTCCGGTTCGCCGCCGCTCCGCAGTGGCCACTCGACGGGCTCTCGTCCCACTTCCGGCTCGGCTGGTCGTCGCCGTTGTTCAGCGGCGACATTCCGGGGCGGGCGCAGCATCCGCTGTTGCCACCAGGGCCCGACAATTCCCATGCGCTGACGGTCTTCGCCAACGCGGCGGCCTACGAGCAGCGTTGTCACTGGTTCATCGACGTCGCTCATGACCAGGCCGGTGGTGTCGCACTCGCGATCACCAACCAGACCGCCTACCCCGGCAGTTTCGACCCGCCGCCGCTCGGCTTCGGTCCGGCGCCCGGCATGGCCGGTTTCATGTCGGGGGTCAGCCCCGACGCTTCGCAGTTCGATCCGACCCGCGCCGACAACGTCACGATGGACTACTACCGCACCGGCTCGGGCTCGCCGTTGGTGGTCTTCCTCTACGATTGCGGCGGCTTCGGCCCGGAGCAGCCGTTCGCCTTCGCCCTGCCCGGAAGTACCGGCGCCCTGTGCGTCAAGACCGGCTACCTCGTCGCCGGCTTCGTCCGCGGCAGCGGCGACGAGGCCTACATGGTGACGCGTTTCCCGGGGGCGAGCCGGGCCTTCATCGCCGGCCTCGAGTTGATCCAGCAGGCGGTCGAGTTCGACTTCGCCGCGGGCCTCGTTCACGGCAGCCCCTGCAGTCGGCAGCGGCTCTGACGAAGCCGCTACAGGCTCCGCTGCATTCGCCCTCAGCTCTTGGCGCGGCCGAGGAACTCGCCGGTCCTGGTGTCGACGTTGACGCTGGTGCCCTGCTCGATGTGCTCGGGCACCTGGATGACGTAGCCGGTCTGCAGCGTGGCCGGCTTCGAGCGTGAGTTCGCCGAGTTGCCGCGCACGCCGGGGGCCGTCTCGGTGATCGTCAACACGACGCTGTTCGGCAGCTCGAGGGCCATCGGCAGGCCGTTGTAGTACATGGCGCGCAGGTCCTCGAGGCCGTCGACGAGGAACTGACGCTCCCACTCGATGTCGCCGTGCGCGAGCGCGAACTGCTCGAAGGTCTCGCTGTCCATGAAGTGCGTCACCTCGGGTTCGTCATAGAGGAACTGGATCGGGCGGCGCTCCACGTTCGCCGGCGTGAACATCTCGCCGGAACGGAAGCTCTTGTCCGACCGTTGACCGGTCTTGAGGTTGCGCAGGCGGATGCGATGGATCGTGTTGCCGCCGCGTCCCACCGGCGACGACACGTGTGTGGTCTCGACGATCTGCGGCGCGCCGTCGAGCTCGATGACGACACCCTTTTTGAGTTCATTGGCTGAGTACATCGCGCGCAACGTAGGCAGCGGGACGGGGCACGGCCAGCGATTCGATCGGGACCGCGCGCCGGACCGAGCCGACCTCGCCGTTTCTAGCCGTTTCTATTCAGTCCCACGCCGCATCTGGCCGAACAGGGGGTTGTGATCCGAACACCGACCGAATGGAGGGAGACGATGAAGAACGACGAGAACTGCCCCGCCCCCGATGCCGCCCCGCTCGCCATGCTGCCTGCCGCCGCCGACCGGCTCGCCCGGCTCAAGCGGGCGTCCCTGCACGAGCAGGCGCAGCGATCGCTGTGGCAGCTGGGCGCCCTGGCCCGCCGCGTCGAGCACGAGGCGCCCGAGGTGCAGGCGCGGCTGCGGGCCGCGGTCGAGGCCATGCAGCTGGTCTGCGCGCGGCTCGGACTCGCGGTCCACGACGATCGTCGGCCGGCCCCGCGCCGTTCGGCCGGAGCGGCCTGCTGGGCCTGGGTCGGCGCGGTGGTGCACCTGGGCAGGACGAGCTTTTCTAGACCGCGGCCTAATGTTTCTCGGCCGGGCAGCCGATCAGGACTCCAGCATGACCAGCGAGATCGCGATTCGGATCGGCGCCGTCGAGTTGACCTGCCGCGGTGAGGTCGACCAGGACCAGCTCGACGGCATCCTGCGCTCGCTGCGCCGCCAGCTGCCGGATCTCATGGCCGGCGGCGAGGCGCAGGCGGTGCCCACACCGCGCGAGCTGCTCGCGCGTTCGTCGGCCAGGACCCACGGCGACAAGGCCGGCGTGATCGCCTGGTGGCTCGAGCATCACTGCGGCCGCAGCGAGTGGCGCAGCGGCGACATCGTCGATGCCCTCGGCGATGCCGGCGAGGAGCTGCCGAAGAACATCACCGACACGCTCAATCAGAAGCGGGACAAGAACCTGTTCGAGGTGCACGACCGCCGTTGGAAGCTGACCGACGAAGGTCGCGGCTGGGTCAAGTACGCGCTGCTCGACCGGAGCGACGTCGAATAGGCGTCGGCGCCGGTCGATTCTCGAACCTACAGCTCGAAGCGATCCAGGTTCATCACCTTGGTCCAGGCGGCGACGAAGTCGCGCACGAACTTCTGCCCGGCGTCGTCGGCGCCGTAGACCTCGGCGATGGCCCGCAGCTGCGAGTTGGAGCCGAACACCAGGTCGACCGCCGTGCCGGTCCAGCGGACCTCGCCGGTGCCACGATCGCGCGCCTCGTAGACCCCGGCAACCGCAGCCGACTGCCGCCACTCGGTGCCCATGTCGAGCAGGTTGCGGAAGAAGTCGTTGGTCAACGTGCCTGGTCGCGGCGTGAGCACGCCGTGCGCCGAGCCATCGAAGTTCGCCCCCAGCACGCGCATGCCGCCGATCAGCACCGTCATCTCCGGTGCGCTCAGCGTCAGCAGATGCGCGCGGTCGACGAGCAGCTCGGGGGTCGGCACGTCGACACCGGCGGCGACGTAGTTGCGGAAACCATCGGCGCGGGGCTCGAGCACGGCGAACGACTCGACATCGGTCGTCGCCTGCGACGCATCGGTGCGACCCGGCGCGAACGGCACCTGCACGTCGTGGCCGGCCTGCCTGGCGGCGGCTTCGATCGCCGCGCCGCCGCCGAGCACGATCAGGTCGGCGAGCGAGACCCGCTTGCCTCCCTGTTGGGCGGCGTTGAACTCGCGCTGGATCGTCTCGAGCACGGTCAGCACCGCGGCCAGCTCCGTCGGCCGATTGACGGCCCAGTCCTTCTGCGGCTGCAGGCGGAGGCGGCCGCCGTTGGCACCGCCGCGCATGTCGGTGCCGCGGAACGTCGACGCCGACGCCCAGGCGGTGCGGACCAGCTGCGCGATGGTGAGATCCGACGCCAGGATGCGGCGCCCGAGCTCGGCGATGTCCGGCGCGTCGATCAGCTCGTGATCGACCGCCGGCACCGGATCCTGCCACGGCTGCGCCGGCGGCACCAGCGGCCCGAGCAACCGCGAATGCGGCCCCATGTCACGGTGTGTGAGCTTGTACCAGGCCTCGGCATAGGCCTTCTCGAAGGCCTGCGGATCGTCGTGGAAGCGCTTGCTGATGACGCGGTA
>JAGQRA010001009.1 GCA_020425885.1 Planctomycetota bacterium
ATGCCCGGCACGGCTCAGGAACACGGCGGGATCATCCGCAACGGCGCCAAGCTGCTCTATGCCTACTGCGAGGCGACGGTGCCCAAGGTCACGGTGATCACGCGCAAGGCCTACGGCGGCGCCTACACCGTCATGAGCAGCAAGCACATCCGCGGCGATGTCAACCTGGCGTGGCCGACGGCCGAGATCGCGGTCATGGGCGCCGACGGCGCCGCCCGCATCGTGTTCCGGCAGCAGATCAAGGATGCGGCGGACAGCGCTGCCGAAGAGAAGCGCCTGTCGGCGGAATACCGCGAGAAGTTCGCCAACCCGTACCAGGCGGCGGCGCGCGGCTTCGTCGACGACGTCATCGAACCCCACCGCACCCGGCCGATGCTGATCCAGGCGCTCGAACTGCTGCGCAGCAAGCGCGACAGCAATCCGCCGCGCAAGCACGGCAACATCCCGTTGTGACGGAGCCAGGACTGAAAGCCACCTTTCGCGCACGCTTCGGCGGAAGCGGGCCGTGTCTTCATGGGTCGGGGCGTCGACCCGGTGCCTACAGCTCGATCGTCCGCCCCTCCCGCGCCGCCCGATCCGCCGCCAGCACGATGCGCAGGCTGTTCACCGCATCGTCGAGGTGATCGCCGAGGTCGACATCGTCGCGGATCGCCCGCAGCAGGAACTGCTGCTCGCGCAGGCACAGCCCGTCGTGATCGGGCTCGTCGGTGGTGTCGATCCACTCGTCGGGTCGCACGAACTCGTCGCCGGCATCGCGTTCCTGCCAGTGAACGCGCAGCGTGTTGGTCTTGGTGTGTGAGTCCACGTCCGAGCTCTCGGTCGATCGTTCGCCCCCGCGGTCGACGATCGAGACGCAGCCCTTCGGGCCGACGACGTCCTTCACGAAGTAGGCGACCTCGCTCATCATCGGTCCCCAACCGGCCTCGTACCAGCCGACCGAGCCGTCCTCGAACGTGACCTGCAGCTGGCCGTAGTTGTACATGCCGGGCTTCATCTCGTCGGACAACCGGGCCTGGATCGCCGATACCCGCAGCGGTCGGCTGCGCGTCATCTGGCACATGACGTCGACGTAGTGCACGCCGCAATCGACGATCGGCGACATCGAGTCCATCAGCGCGCGGTGGGTGCTCCAATCCTTGCCGCGGCTCTGCTGGTTCAGGTTCATCCGCATCACCAACGGCTTGCCGAGCGTCTGCGCGACCTCGATGAACTTCTGCCAGGCGGGATGAACGCGCAGGATGTAGCCGACCACGACCTTGCGCTGCAGCTCGCGCGCGAGATCGACGATCTCCCGCGCCTCCTCGACCGTCTCGGCGAGCGGCTTCTCGACGAACAGGTGCGAGCCGCCGCGCAGCGCGGTGCGGGCGATCGCGGCGTGGGTGTCCGGGTAGGTGTTGATCGAGACGACGTCGGGCCGGGTCGCGGCGTAGGCGGTCTCGAAGTCGGCGAAGGTCGGCAGGCCACCGAGTTCGGCGGCGAGGCGGTCGCGGGACTCGGGTCCGCGGCTGACCACACCCACGATCTCGAAGTCGTCGGAGAGGCCGTGATAGGCGCGGGCATGGGAAGCTCCCATGTTGCCGCAGCCGACGACGAGGACACGGAGGCGGGTCATCGCGACGGTTCTACCCGCGGCCAGTCCTGCGGGCGAGTCCGGATGACGGCGACTCCGGTCGGATCGGCTCCCGGTTGGGCTCAGTTCGGCGCCGAGTTACCCACTCCCTCGCCGCAGTCGTCGATCGACTTCCGTCTACGATCCCGAGTGCCCCGGTGATTCGCCCGCGATCGAGGACTCGATCCAATGAACTGCAGTCACCTTGTCGACCGACGTCTGCTGACGGTGCTCGCGGCGCTGCTGTTCGCCGCCGCATGCGCGATTCCTCCCGAGCTGCACCGTTCGGGCCTCGGCACGAGTATCGGCTACCGCCGGATGCGAGGCAGCGCCTACAGCGGCCTGAACGACACCTTCCTGCTGCGCTTCGACGGCGACACCCGTCCCGAAGGCTGGCCGCTCTGGCTCAGCACGGGGCTCGGCCTTGGTCACATCAGTCATGAGGTGAACGATTCGACCTGCTTCCTGCTCTGGTGCACCGAGCCCACAACGTTGACCACGACGAGCGTCGAGTTCGACCTCGGCGTGCGACGGTGGGCCGCCTTCGCAGGCCATCCGGTGCACTTCTTCGTCGGCGCCGGCGGCGCCCTGGTGTACGGCGACACCGACCACTACCTCGGCAATCACGCCAAGACCGGCGACACCGCCAACGCGCTCGGTGTCTATGTCGAGGGCGGGCTCGAGCTGCCGACCACATCGGGCGCGGTCGGTCTGCAGGCCCGCGCCTTCCGCGGCGAGTCGACGACGATGTTCGGCGCGCCGTCCGACAACGATCTCGACGAGATCATGTTGTTCTGGGCATTGCGCTGGTGAGGTCGCGGCTGCGCGTTCACCTCAGCCGGCCTTCGGCGCGCCGCGCAGCATCAGATAGCCGGTGATCCCGGTCAGGAACGAGGCCGCGAGGATCGCCACCTTGGCCGCCGCGAACGATTCGGGCTGATCGGCGAAGGCGAGGCTGTCGAGGAACAGCGACATCGTGAAGCCGATGCCGGCGAGCCAGGCGGTGCCGTGGATGTGCCGCCAGGTGGCGCCGCGTGGCAGTTCGGCGCCGAGCAGTCGGACCGTTATCCAGCTGGCGAGCAGCACGCCGAGCGGTTTGCCGACGACGAGGCCGAGGAACACACCCTGCGCCGCGGGGTGCTCGGGGGCGGTGGTGGCGCCATGGGTGACGTCGATGCCGGCATTGGCGAGCGCGAACACGGGCACCACGAAGTGGGCGATGAACGGATGCAGACCGTGCTCCATCCGCTGCAACGGCGCCTGTACCGAGACGGCGTGGCGCTGCATCTCGTGCACGATCCCGAGCTGGGCGTCGTTGGTGCGCGGCGACGGGTCCATCTCACGATCGAAGTCCGCGAGCAGCTGCCGGCCGCGGCTGCTGAACTCGCGCTCGTCGAGCTGGCGGCGGGCCGGGATCGTGAAGGCCAGCGCGACGCCGGCGATCGTCGCGTGCACGCCGGACTGCAGGAACGTGACCCAGATCAGCAGGCCGAACACGACGTAGGGCCAGGTGCTGCGTACGCCGAGGCGGTTGGCGGCGAACGAGGCGACCAGCACGAGCGCGCCGATGCCGAGATAGAGCCACGAGATCTGCTCGGTGTAGAACACGGCGATGACCAGCACGGCGCCGAGGTCGTCGACGATGGCGAGCGTCGCCAGGAAGACCTTGAGGCTCGCCGGCACGCGGTTGCCGAGGATGGCCAGCACGCCGAGCGCGAACGCGATGTCGGTCGCCATCGGGATGCCCCAGCCGGCGGCCGCCGCCGGCGTGCCGTGGGCCAGCACGGTGGCGTGGTAGACCGCCGCCGGGACGGCCATGCCGCCGATCGCGGCGGCGACCGGCAGCGCGGCCTGACGCAGCGACTGCAGCTCGCCGTCGAGGATCTCGTGCTTGATCTCGAGCCCGACGAAGAAGAAGAACAGGACCATCAGCCCGTCGTTGATCCAATGCGCCGCCGACTTGCCGACCTCGTGATCGCCGAGCCGCACGGCGAGATCGACGTGCCACAGGTGTTCCCAGCCGTGGGCCCACGGCGAGTTCGCGATCAGGATGGCGGCGGCGGCGCAGGCGACCAGCAGGATGCCCGGGAAGGCCTCGGACTGCACCATGCGGGCGAGCGGAGACTGTGGCTCGGAGGCGTGTGACGGACGGGCCATGCGGCGGTTGTTATGACAACGCGCCCGAGGTTTCAGCGAGAATCCCGACAACGTGCGAGCCGTGCGCTCGGCGATTGCTTCGCGCGCCGAGCCGGCTAGCCTTCCTGCCCGCCGAGCCGACATGCCCCTCTTCCGCCGTATCCTGATCAGCAACCGTGGCGAGATCGCGCTGCGTGTGATCCG
>JAGQRA010000013.1 GCA_020425885.1 Planctomycetota bacterium
CATGATGCCACGTCCGGCCTTGGCGTCGGCGATCAGCTCGGCGGTGTCGGCGACGATGGCGCGCACCTTCTCGGCCGTCTCCTTGTCGTTGAGCAGCGTGCCGAAGGTGCCGTCGGTGGTGGTCAGGGTGGCGCTCGCCTTGGCCAGATTGTCGACCAGGGCCTGGACCTGTTCGCCCATCGCGGTGTCGACGGCGAGGCGACCGAACGTGCTCTGGCCGGCCTGGATCGCCTCGAGGATGCCGTTCATGCGCTGCATCGCCTGCAGCACCTCGTCGTAGAGCTCGCGCCGTCGCAGCAGCCGGCCGAGCGAGTTGTTCTCGTCCTGCAGGCTCTCGGCGCCGAGGCGGATGGCGGTGACCATCGCGTCGACGTTCTCGCCGAGCGGGCCGCGGCCCTCGGCGAGGTCGGAGATGCTCTCGAACGCGTTCTTCTGCGTCGTGCCGCGGAACGGGCCGGTGCCGCTGATCGGGGCGCCGCGGCCCGGGTCGATGTAGATCAGCTTGCCGCCGAGCACGCCGTCGGCCTGGACCTCGATCGTCATGCGGTCGGTGAGCGGGATCGCCGCCTCGAGCCGCAGCTGCATCCGCACCGGCGCCTCGGCGTCGTCGAAGTCGATGTCGATGGCGGCGACCTTGCCGATCTTCTTGCCGAGGACGAGCACGTTGGTGCCGACCTGGGCACCGCCGCCGTCGGCGAAGCGGACCTCGATCGGCGGCACCGATCCGAGCGAGACGTCGGTCAGGTTGACGGTCGCCCAGAGCAGGAATGCCAGCGTGCCGAAGAACACGAGGCCGAGCAGGGTGTCGCGACGGGTACGGTCCATGTCTTCTCCAGCGGTCAGGGGTATCAGTCGGAGCCGGTGCCGAGGAAGGCCTTGGCCAGCGGATTGTCGCTCGTCGTCATCTCGTCGATGCTGCCCTCGAGGGCGATCTTGCCGTCCTGGATGACGCCGATGCGGTCGCCGCACTGGGTGGCGCAGGCGCGCGAGTGGGTCACGACGAGGCCGGTGACGTGCAGGCTGTCCCGGACCTCGGCGATCAGCTCGTGGATCTGCTGGCTGATGATCGGATCGAGGCCGGCGTTCGGTTCGTCATAGAGCACGTATTCGGGCTTGGTGACCAAGGCGCGGGCGAGGCCGGCGCGCAGCTTCATGCCGCCCGAGATGCTCGGTGGGAACTGGCCGGCGGCATGGTCCATGCCGACCAGCTGCAGCACCTCGTGGACGCGGTCGTCGACCTCGCCCTTGGCCATCTTGACGTGTTCGCGCAGCGGCAACGCGACGTTGTCGAAGACCGTGAGCCAGTTGATCAGGGCGCCGTTCTGGAACAGGTAGCCCATGCGCTTGCGCAGCGCCATCAGCTGCTTGTGGTCCATCGTCGGCACCTCCATGCCGTCGACGCGGACCGAGCCGCTGTCGGGCCGCAGGATGCCGATCACGTGCTTGAGGGTCACGCTCTTGCCCGTTCCCGAAGGCCCCATCAGCACGTAGTTGACGCCCTTGGGCACGCGCAGGGTCATGCCGTCGAGGATCTGGCGCGCGCCGAGGCGCTTCCTCACGTCGATCAGTTCGATCATCCGGCCAGGAAGTAGAAGAACCAGGTGATGATGAAGCCGAGCACGATGACGAGGATCACCGAGTTGCGCACGGCGGTCTGGACCGCGAGGCCGACGCCGAGCGCGCCGCCGTTGGCGCGCAGCCCGGCGGCGCAGCTGACGACCGCGATCGTGGCGCCGAAGACGAAGGCCTTGAGCAGGCCGACGTAGACCTCCTTCGGCAGCAGCATCCCCGACGAGGTCAGCGCCTCGCGCGCGCTGTGCCAGTAGAGGTCGCCGCTGACGCCGAGGTTGTGCTCGGCGATGACGCTGCCGCCGTAGATGCCGATCATGTCGGACAGCACGGTGAGCAGCGGGCACATCACCGCGAGCGCGACGACGCGCGGCAACACGAGGTAGTTGACCGGGTCGACCGACATCACCTCGAGCGCCGCGATCTCGTCGCTGACCTTCATCGTGCCGAGCTCGCCCGCCCTCCCCGAGCCGACGGTGGCGGCGCGGCTGACGACCGTGATGAACCGCCCCATTTCGCCGCACCTCCACAGCGCGGTGATGGTGCCGAGGATCGCGGTGTCGCCGAAGCGCTTGAGCTCGATGCCGGTCTGCATCGCCAGGATGGCGCCGGCGAAGGCGGCGACGATCATGGTCACCGGCAGCGAGCGCACGCCGGCGTTGAAGGCGACGTCGAGCAGGAAGCGCAGACGGCGCGGCAGGTAGGTGATCTGGACGCAGGTCCGCAGCAGGAGGTCGAAGACGAAGCCGGCGCCATCGATGCGCTCGTTGAGGCCGTGGCCGACGACGGCGAACAACCTCACGGCCGCTCCTGTCCGGTCGCCGTGGCCGCGGCGGCGGCGGCGGCAGCGGCTGCGGTCGGCTCGGCCTCGGGGCTGCCGCCGCCGAGCGGGATCGGCAGGAACTGGAACAGCCGCAGGGTTCTGCTGCCGCTGGCGTCACGCTCGTAGTTGAAGAGGAAGGGCATGCTGGCGGTCGATTCGCCGTCGCGCTCGCGGTGGGTGAAGACGCGGCCGAGGACGTCGACGGAGTGGTCGGCGGGGCCGCGCTGGCGGGAGGTGGCGATCTCCCAGAGGAAGCCGTAGCTCTCGGCGATGCCAGCGGCACTGCTACCGCGAACCGGCAACGGGGACAACAGGCTCCAGTCGCCCGAGACGAGATTGCCGGCCGCGTCGGTGCGGGTCGTGCGATGCCACAACGGCCAGATCTTGGTGTGCTCTTCGCCGCCGCCGGCCGCCGACTCGATCGCGATGTGCCAGAAGAACGGCAGCACCCATTGCTGGCTGGTGCGGCCGTCGGGGTCGTCGTAGCTGCGCCACCACACCAGCGGCCACAGGGCACCCCACGCGTCCTGGTCATCGCTCACGGTGCGGCTGAACAGCGGCCACAGCCACCAGGTCGTGACGTTGTCCTCGGCCCGGTTCCAGTAGTAGTGGAACAGCGGCCACAGGAGGTGCATGGCGGTGAGGTGCTCCTGCTTCCAGACGTGCGAGAACAACGGCCACAACACGCTCCAACCGCCGACCTCGCGGCCGGTCCGGAAGCCGCACAGGGGCCAGAACCAGTAGCTGTCGACCGGGCTGTCGGTGTCCATGTTCTCCGTGCTCCAGGCGAAGAACGGCCACAGCAGGAAGCGGCGGTCGTAGAAACCCGGGTCGATGTCGTGGCCGTAGAACGGATAGAACAGGAAGCGGCGGTGGCCGTTCTCGGCGCAGGATCCCACGGTCAGGAACGGCCACAGCAGCGAGTGGTGGCGATGCCCCTCCTTGTCGAGCCGCAGGTAGAGCGGGAACAGGATGGCGAGGAAGCGGTCGTAGCTCAGGAACTGCGGGATGTCGGCGTAGAACGGCAGGAAGGCGAAGTAGTCCTCGCGGCCGTCGGCGCTCGCTCCGCCCCAGATCAGCGGGAACAGGAAGTACCAATCGACGTCGCGCTCGCCGTTCTCGTTGCTGCGGGCGCGCCAGTTCCAGATCGGGAACAGCCGGTGCGAGGTCTCGGTGGCGTCGCTGCGGACGCGCCCGAACGGGACCAGGAACTGGTGCTCGGTGGCCGGGCCGACGCCCGGGTTCTGCGGTTCGGGCTCGGTGACGCGGCGGTAGAGCGGTCGGATACGGAAGTCGTCACCGCCTTCGGGCGTGCGCTCGTAGTGGACGATCGGCCACAGCGCGTCGCATTCGAGCAGTTCGCCGTCGGCGTCGAGGCGATGGAACCACAGCGGCGTCAGGTTCAACTCGCGCGGCATCAGCGAGCAAGCGGAGGTCGCGAGCACGAAACTGCCCGCGATCAGACGGCGGCAACGATGCGGCATGAACGGGGGGGAGGATACTGCGGGGACGGCGGTGGCCGCATGCAAAAGGGACGTTCGCGACGGCCGGCCACAGCGCAGCCGCAATCGGGGCGTTGTCGCGCCGAGCTCAATCGGCTTTCGTCGGCTGTGGGCTCGGCGTATACCGGGCCCATGCATCGCTACCCCGTGCTGCAGTCAGCCGGCATCGTGCACTGCCGCGCCGAGCTCGGGACCGGTCGGAGGCAATCATGACAACGACACGAATCAGCAGGTCGACGTGGATCGGCGTGGCTCTCGCCGATGCGTTCCCGCTCCTCGCTTCGATCGGCGGCTGCGCGGCGCAGCCGGCCTCGCCCGAGCAGCTGCAGGCCGCCGAGCGGCGACTGATCGCGCCGTTCCTGACCGGCGCCGAGGTCGAATGCGAACAGCTCGAGGTCGAGATGAGCTTCAACTTCAACGCCTACGTCAGCCAGCCGGCGCTCGACCCGGGCGCGCACGCGCGTCGGCGCGAGGCCGGGTCGAACTACATCGACACGATCTGGACCAACACGCTCGGCCAGCGCGACAAGGCCTTCGTCGTCACCATCGGCGAGCCGGCCGAGATGACCGCGCAGGGGCTGCGACGCGGACCGGTGACTCGCTTCCGGGTGCTGAACCAGCTGCGCGTACGGGTCCATCAGGGCGGCGCTCCGCTGCTGAAGGCGCACGCCAGCAGCCTCGGCGGCGGCGCGGTCGCGATTCGTGAGGCGACCGCGCAGAGGCCGCGTCAGGTGCGCGAGTTCAGGATCGAGAACGGTGCCGCGCAGCTTCCCTGAGGTGTCGCCTTGAGAGCCGGACTCGCAGCTGCCATCCTGCTCACCGCCTGCGTCGCGGGGCCCGTGCGGTCCGTGGACGCGGTCGACCCCAGGATCTACTCCGAGGCGCAGGACCCGGTGGACCAGGCCGCCTGGGTGCGGGCGCGGGAGCTGGCGAAGACCGACCCGGTCGCGGCGTTGCCGGCGCTGCGCGATGTCGTCGAGCGCTGCCCGAACCTGGTCCGGGCCCATCTCGCCTATCAGGATGCGGCGCTGGCCCTCGCCGGCACCGCCGAGGCCGAGATGCTGGCCTACTACCATGACCTGGCCCAGGGTGACACGCCCGTCATCGACTACGTCAGGGCGCGGCTGTTCGAGACTTCCTACGACAGGGGGACCCACCTGGAGAAGATCCTCGCCCGCGACCGTTCGTTCGGCTGGGCCCATCTCTCGCTCGGTCGCATCCGGCGCGGTCAGGGTCAGCTGCTGAATGCGGCCGAGGCGTTCGCCGCCGCGCTGGTGTTCGACCCGAGCCTGCACGAGGCCCACCTCGAACGCGGCGATGCGCTCGCCGAGCTGGGGCGGCTGCAGGAGGCCGCGGTCGACTACGATGCCTATTTCGAGGCCGTGCCCGATGACTGGCCGGCGATGCGCGAGTACGTGGCGCTGTTGATCTACCGGCTCAATCGCATCGACCGCGCCTTGGAGTTGCTCGCCCGGCTCGACGTCGCCGCCCCGGGCGATCTCGAATTGCGCATGCACCGCGGCGCGGCGATGTGGCGGGCGTTCCGACCGCGCGAGGCATTGGTGCACTATCTGGCCGTGATCGAGGTCGATCCGGGCTGTTCGCGCGCCTTGCTCGACATCGGCCTGATCTACTACGACGCCATGTCCAAGGACTGGACCGATGACGAGCGCCGGCTGTGGTGGCCCAAGGCGCGCGCCGCGTTCAAGATGTTCATGGCGCTCGGCAATCCACACGATGGCCACGAGTCGTTCGAGCGCACCCTCGCCGTCCCGTACCGCCTCGGGGTCATCGCCGAACTGCTCGGCCCGGACGATGGCCAGCCGGCCGTCGCCGCCGACCTGCGTTAGTGCGGAACCAGGGCAAGAGCCTCCTGCGCGCCGTCATCGACCCGTTCCTGCGAGGGCCGCCTCGCGGCCGGCGCGCTGCGCGATCGCGTCGATGCCGAACGGTGCCAGCTGCGGCAACAGGCGTCGCCAATCGGCGCGCGACCAGCGGTCCTCGCCGCGACCCGGCCGGCGCAAACGGAATCGCGGCGAGTCGATCTTGGCGAAGCGCCAATGACCATGCCCGTCCTGGATCGCCAGCAGGTTGCGCAGGTCGAGATTGCCATCGCGCGCGCCGAGCGCATGGATCCGGCCGACGAAGTGACCGAGCGCCCGCCCGATCGACTCCCGTTCGGCAGTTCCGGTTCGCGCGAGCAACTCGTCGACCCGTTCGCCAGGACACGCCGCGGTGATCAGGATGGCCCGTTCGAGCACGCCGAGGTACCGCCACTCGAAAGCCGCGATCGGGATCGCCGCCGGCGGGGCGTTCTGCCCGAACCACAACAGGGCGTCGAACTCGCGCGCGGCCCGAGATCGCGAGAGCGGCCCGGTATGGCGCAGCAGGCCGCTCCACCGGGACCTCCATGTCTTGTACTCGTAGGTCTTTACGTAGAAGACACCGGCCGGCAGGGCGAGTTTTCGGACCCATGACGAGGCGTGGTCGGTGACGCGTTCGCCGACCTCACGACCGCCGAGATCCGGCCTCGGACGGCCATCCGACAGCAGCCAGGCTCCATTCGCTGCACCGCGAATCTGGCTCGAATGGTTGGCGGCGCTTGTCGGCGGTGTCTTCACAAGAGTATATTGGCGAACTACTTGTTGCTCTCAGTCAGGCGGTTGTTGCGGTTCCTTCCTGGGTCGTAATTCGTCTTGAAACCGCTTGGTGAGAGTCTGGAGGCTACGTTGAAAACCGTCACCAAGAAGGAACTGGTCCACCGCATCGCGGACAAGACAGGCGTCACCAAGGTGGTCGCCAAGGAAGTGATCCAGTCCTTCCTCAATGCCATCATCGATGAGTTGGCCGAGGGCAACCGGCTGGAATTCCGTGAGTTCGGAGTGTTCGAGTCGCGCGAACGCGCAGCCCGACTGGCGCAGAACCCGCGGACGCTCGAGAAGGTGCCGGTGCCGGCCAAGCGGATCGTCAAGTTCAAGGTCGGTCGGTTGATGCGCAAGAAGGTGTCCGGGGAGGATACCGGCAACCTGTCGCTCGACGATGACGACGACGATGCCCCGCGTCCGCGGCTGGCTTCGCCGGCCGCGGAGGGCAACCAGGAAGCGCACGGCACGGCCTGACTCAGCCGAGCTTGCGCAGCGCCTGATCGAGGTCGGCGATCA
>JAGQRA010000125.1 GCA_020425885.1 Planctomycetota bacterium
CACTTCACCGGCGACCGCGGCGACGCCGCCGTCCGCTGCACGGCCGAACTCCAGGGGTCCTGCTTCGGCGTCAAGATCCAGCTCGGCCCCGATTGCCAGGCGATCGTGCTGCGTGGCCAGGGCGCCTTCCTCTACTGCAGGTCGCGCGCCTCGTCCCACGACGGCAGCGTCGCGCCGGGCAAGAGCGTGCAGATCGTGCTGCGCCGCCGCGGCGACCGGGCCAGCGCGTGGGTCGATGGCAAACTCGTGCTCGAGGGCGAGGTCGACGGCGCCGCCGCGCGACCGAGCATCGGCTGTGTCGGCGGCCCCGCCCGCTTCCGCGACGTCGCGGTGCGCGAGCCGTGACTGATCCTCGGCCCGACGCCGCGAATCAGGCCCCGATCAGCTCGCCGCGGATCATCGTCACCGCCTGCCCGCGCAGCAGCACGCGATCACCGGCGAGTTCGACTTCGACCTCGCCGCCGCGTGCCGAGGCCTGATAGCCGATCATCCGCGTCTTGCCGAGCCGCTTGCCCCACCACGGCGCCAACCCACAGTGCGCCGATCCGGTGACCGGATCCTCGGGCACACCGACCGCGGGGGCGAAGAAGCGCGACACGAAATCGTGTTTTCGTCCGGCCGCCGCGGCCGTCACGATCACGCCACGCGTCCTCTTCAGCAGGCCCAGCTTCTGCATGTCCGGCCGCAGCTCGCGCACGGCGCCTTCGTTCGCCAGTTCGACCAGCAGATCCTCACCCGCTCGCGCCACGGCCCGCGGGCGCACGCCGAGCGCGCGCACGAGCCCGGCCGGCGCCGCGTAGATCCGCGACTTCCGCGCCGGGAAGTCGAGCTCGATGCGGTCGTCCTGCAGGGCGGCCGTCAACACCCCGCTCTTGGTCTGGAAGCTAAGCCCGCCTGTCCGCGGCGCGATGCCCTCGCTCCAGAGCACGTGCGCCGTCGCCAACGTGGCGTGGCCACACAACGCCACCTCGGTCATCGGCGTGAACCAACGCAACGCGAAGCCGCGCTGCGTCGGCGCGACGAACGCCGTCTCCGACAGATTCAGTTCGCCGGCGACGCGCTGCATCCACCGCGCCGACGCCGGCTGCGTCAGCAGACACACCGCCGCCGGGTTGCCGGCGAACGGCTGTTGGGTGAAGGCGTCGACGTGAAAGCACGGGATGGTCGGCATCGCGCATGTTGTAGCATGCCGGCGTGCGTTGTTTCCTCGCTCTCGACCTTCCGGCTCCGGTTCGCAACTACCTCGACCGCACCGCCCGCGAATCGCTGCGCAAGGGCAAGGTCAAGTGGGTCGTGCCCGACCAGCTGCACGTCACCCTGGTGTTCGCCGGCGAGGTCGAAGGCGAGACGGCCTCTGCCCTGCGCGACGCCATGCTCGCCGTCGCCGCCCGACCGCTGACGCTCGCCTTGAACGGACTGGGCCACTTCCCGCCGCGCGGCGAGCCGCGCGTGATCTGGGCCGGATTGTCGGGCGACACCGACGACCTCGTGCGGCTGCAGGACGCGCTGGCGACGCGGGCCGAGGCCGCCGGCGTGACGCGTGACAAGCGGCCGTTCACGCCCCACATCACGCTCGGCCGGGTCAAGAGCCCGTTCGGTGCCTACGCGATTCCCGACGAGCTGCAGGAGGTCGGCCCGACGTTGCGCGACAAACCGTTCGTGGCCTCGAGGCTGACCCTGTACGAGAGCGAACTCTCGCGGCAGGGATCGATCTATCGCGTGGTGGCAAGACGCGACCTCTGACCGCCGCGCGAGAACGCGCTTCCGCATCGATCGGACCGCACTAAGCTGCCCCGCCAACGCCGCCGGCGGTCGCATGGTCTTCTCGAGCAGCATCTTCCTGTACGCCTTCCTGCCGGCGTTCCTGCTGCTGTACTTCCTGGCCCCGGGCCGCCTGCGCTCGCTCGCGATCGCGCTCGGCAGCTTCGTCTTCTACGGCTGGTGGAAGCCCGAGTTCGTGCTGCTGCTGCTGTTCAGCAGCGTCGTCGACTACTGGCTCGGCGGCCGTATCGCCCGCGACCGCAGCACGGGTCGCGGCAACGGCCGGCGCTGGCTGGTGCTGTCGCTGATCACCAACCTCGGCCTGCTCGGCTACTTCAAGTACGCCAACTTCGGCGTCGAGTCGTTGCGGGCGGTGCTGCACGGCCTCGGCCTCGCCGGCGACTTCGAATGGACGACCGTCGTGCTGCCGATCGGCATCTCGTTCTACACCTTCCAGACCATGAGCTACACCATCGACCTCTACCGGGGCGAGGTGCAGCCGGCGACGCGGTTCGTCGACTTCCTGTGCTACGTGTCGATGTTCCCGCAGCTGGTGGCGGGACCGATCGTGCGCTACTCGGTCGTCGAGGCGGAGCTGCGCTCGCGTCGCGTGACTTGGGACAAGCTCTACCAGGGCGTGCTGTTCTTCCAGGTCGGGTTGGTGAAGAAGATCCTGCTCGCCGACACCATGGCCGAGTTCGCCAACGGGGCGTTCGGACCGCTGAACGCCGACGGGCTCGCCTGCCTCGACGCCTGGCTCGGCGCCGTCGGCTATGCCTTCCAGATCTACTTCGACTTCTCGGGCTACAGCGACATGGCGATCGGGCTCGGGCTGATGCTCGGCTTCCACTTCCCGATCAACTTCGACGCACCCTACAAGGCCGACAGCATCACCGACTTCTGGCGCCGCTGGCACATATCGCTGTCGACCTGGTTGCGCGACTACCTCTACGTGCCGCTCGGCGGCAACCGCAAGGGAACGCTCCGCACCTACGCCAATCTGACCCTGACCATGCTGCTCGGCGGGCTGTGGCACGGCGCCGCCTGGAACTTCCTCGCCTGGGGCGCCTACCAGGGCTTCTGGCTCGTCATCGAGCGACTGATCGGCAAGCGCCCCTGGTACGGACTCGCTCCCCGCCTGCTGCGCGTCGCGATCACGTTCGTGCTCGTGCTGTTCGGCTGGGTGCTGTTCCGCGCCCGCGATCTCGGCCACGCGGTCCGCTATGCGGCGACGATGCTCGGCGGCGGCGGCGAGGCTGTGCTGCGCGACTGGGGACCGGCACCCTGGGTCGAACTCTGCGCCTGTGCCATGATCGCGTTCCTGCTGCCGACGAGCCAACGGCTGGTGCCGCGTTCGCGCACCACCTTCGTGCTGCTGCTGCAGCTCGCCTTCGTCTTCGCCGCGCTGCACGTGCGGCAGGCACCCGACGACATCCCTTTCCTCTACTTCCGGTTTTGACCCACCCTGCCAGCATCGAGGTCGTGCGCGACGGCGATCGTGACGCCCCCAACGTCCGCCGCCGCGCGGCGATGGCCGTGACGCTGACCTGCTTTGCCGGGGTCCTCGGCGGCCTCGCCATCCGCGATCTGCTGACCGTGCCCGACGACAGCGCGCGGCGACTCGCGCTCGCCAAGGGACTCGAGCTGGCGCCCGGCGTCGACCCGCGCTGGCTCGACACGTCGCCGCCGCCGCTGCCGAAACGCGAGGTGCCGCAGCGCATGCTGGGGGCCTGGAGCAACCTCGCCCAACGGATGGTGCACTGCGAACTCAACGAGACCGCGCTGCTCGCCCTGTGGCAGAAGGGCACCGGGCTCGCCGCCATCTTCGGCGCCGACGCCCCGCGCGAGTTCGACGTCTTCACGATGCCGAACAACGAAGCCGTGCCGCGCTTCCGCTACCCGCCGCTGGTGACCTTCCCGGACGGCCTGACGACCAACTCCTTCGGCTTCCGCGGCCCCGACCTCGCGCTGAACAAGGCCGCCGCCACGGTGCGGATCGCCGTCGTCGGCGCCTCGGCGGCGATCGACGATCACCACTTCGCCTGGAGCTTCCCCGAGCTGATCGGTCACTGGCTCGAGCTCTGGAGCGAGGCCAACGACCTCGGCGTCCATTTCGAGGTCATCAACGCCGGCCGCGAATCGATCGTATCGACGGAGATCCGCGCCATCGTCCAGTACGAGGTGCTGCCGTTGGCCGTCGACTACATCGCCTACTACGAGGGCCAGAACCAGTTCGGCCCCGCCCACCTGCTGCGGCACGTCGAGGTCGACGGCGAGTTCACGCCGGGCCAGCCGCCGCCCGAATCGGTCACCGACCTGCGCATGGTCGACGAGCACCCGGCGAACCTGCTCGATCGCGCCGCCCCGAACTCGGCGAACGCGCGGCGGCTGCGCCGCGTGCTCGGCAGCTACGACGACCTGCCCGAACCGCCGAAGCCCACGCAGCGGCTCGTGCTGCCGCAGGGCCTCGACGAACTCCACCCCGACCTCGCGCGCGCCGGCGAACTGCTGCAGCTCGGCATCATCCTGCCCGACCTCGACGGCATCCGGATCGCCTGCGACGCCGTGCACTGCCGGCTGGTGATGTGCTCGTTCCACGCGCTCGTGCACCCGGGTCTGCGCTGCGATCTGAAGGAGGGCCACTCGCTCTACCACCAACTCAATCACACCTACTGGCCGCTGTCGTACGACTCGCTGCAGCGCCTGTCCGACCTGCAGAACCGCTACTTCGAGGCCTGGGCCGCGGCGCGCAACGTGCCGTTCCTCGACGTCGCCAACTGGCTCCCGGACGATCCCGTCCTGTTCTCGGACATGGTCCACGCCAGCGAGTCCGGCTCGCGCATGCGGGCCTGGGTGATGTTCTGCGGGCTGATCCCGATCCTCGAACGCGATCTCCGCAGCGGTGCCGTTCCCGTGCCGGACACGACCCTCGACACCGAGCACCCGTTCCTCGGGCCGACGCGACACGTCACCGCCGCCGCGCTCGATGCCAGGTAGGGCCTGGCGAACCGACGGCGACTCCGGTTCACACGGTGAGGACGATCTTGCCGAGCGCCAGTCGTTCTTCGAGCAGGCGGTGCGCCTCGCCGACCTCCGCCATCGGCATCGCCCGATCGAGCACGGCGCGGAACCGACCCTGATCGAACATGCGCAGGATGCGGCGCAGATCGCCCTTGCTGCCCATCGTCGAACCGAGGATCGACAGACTCTTGAAGAACACCGCGTGCAACGACAGCTCGACGTTGCCGCCGGTCGTCGCCCCGCACGTGACCAGGCGCCCGCCCCGCGCCAGGCACTTCAACGAGTCGGCGAACGTGGCCGCGCCGACGTGCTCGAACACGACCTGAACCCCCTGCCGGCCCGTGATCGCGCGCACCTCGCCGGCGAAGTCACCGGTCTCGTAGTCGATCACGTGATGGGCGCCGAGCTGCCTGACCAGGTCGCACTTCTTCGCGCCGCCGGCCGTCGCGATCACCTGCGCCCCGAGCGCGTTGGCGATCTGCACCGCGGCGCTGCCGACCCCGGACAGCCCCGCGTGCACCAGCACGGTCTCGCCCGCCCGCAGCTCCGCCCGCCGCACCAGCATGTTCCACGCCGTCTGGAACACGAGCCCGACCGCCGCCGCCTCGGCGACGCCGAGTTCCCTCGGCTTCGGCGCGATGTTCGCGGCCGGCACGCATGCGAACTCGGCCGCCATGCCGTCGCAGCTCTCGCCGAGGATGTGATAGGAGCGGCACAGCTGATCGACCCCGGATTGGCAGGCATCGCAGACGCCGCATGACACACCCGGCAGCACGACGACCTCGTCACCCTCCTTGCAGCCGGCCGCGCCCGGCCCGAGCGCATCGACGACGCCGCAGGCATCGCTGCTCGGGATCAAAGGCAACGGGAACGTGTGGCCGGGCACGCCACGCCGCACCCAGGTGTCGAGGTGATTGAGTCCGATGGCCTGCACCCGCACCCGGACCTGGCCCGGCCCCGGCTCGGGTACGGCCCGCTCCTCGAGCAGCAATCGATCGTAGCCACCGTGCTCGCGCACGACGATGCAGCGCATGTTCGCCATGGCCGATCAGGTTGCATGGCGGGCCGCGTACAAACAACCACCGGCCGCGCGGGCGACGACTCAGTGCGCGACCGGCTCGCTCCTGGCCTCGAGGCAGAGGTCCCTGACCGCGCGCAGATCGAGCTTGCCGGTGCCGAGCAACGGCAGCGCCTCGACCGCGACGAACTGATCGGCCCGCGGCACGAACAACGGCGGCAGACCGCGGCGACCGAGTCGTTCGATCACCTCTGCCACCTCATCCGCTGCGAGGGTCGTCAGCACCATCAGCCGTTCGCCCTTGCGCGCATCGGGGATGCCGCAGACCGCGAAGGCGCGCTCCTGCCGGCCGCTGCATTCCTGCAGGTGCTGCTCGACCGTGCCGTGCGGCACCATCTCGCCGCCGATCTTCGAGAACCGCGCCAGCCGATCGGTCAGGAACAGGAAGCCGTCTTCGTCGAGTCGACCGACGTCGCCGGTGATGTAGTGGCCATCGTGCATCGCCGCCGCCGTCAGATCGTCGCGATCGAGGTAGCCGAGCATGACGTTGGCCCCGCGCACGAGCACCAGACCGGACTCGCCGACCGGCAGCGCGGCCTTGCTCTCGGGATCGACGATGCGGACCGTCACCCCCGGCAGCGGCCGCCCGACCGCGCCGCGCCGGGAGCCGGCCTGGTAGAGGCCCGGCGCCCGGAAGCCCGGGGTACCGACCGCGACGACCGGCGCGCACTCGGTGCAGCCGTAACCCTGCAGCGGGCGGATGCCGAACTTGTCGGCGAACGCGTCCGCCAGGCTGTCGGCGAGCTTCTCGGCGCCGGTCAGCACGACGCGCACCGAGCCGAGCTGCCCCGGCTCGCAGCGACGCAGGTACATCTGCAGGAAGGTCGGCGTCGCCAGCAACACGGTGACCCGGTGCTGCTGCGTGATCGCGCCGACCTGCGCGGCGTCGAGCGGGTTGGTGTGGAACACCGTCGCCGCGCCTTCCAGCATCGCGTACCAGAGCGCGAAGTTGCCGAACGAGTGGAACAGGGGCAGCACGCCGAGCAGACGGTCGCGCGGGTCGAGCGGCAGGACCTGCGCCACCGACTCGCAGTTGCCGAGCACGTTGCCGTGCGACAGCACGACGCCCTTCGGTTCGCCGGTGCTGCCGCTGCTGAACATGACCACGGCCGGATCGGCCACCGCGATGCGTCGGCGCGCGCCGCAGGCGCGTTCGAGCAGGGCCTTGGGCCACAGCAGGGCTCGCAGCGCGGCGCCGATGCGCTCGCCGCGCGGGACCTCCCGCGTCAGCTCATCGAGCAGCAGCTCGTTCGTGCCCGGAGGCAGCGCCACGGTGACGCGTTCGCGGAAGGCCCGCGACGTCACGACCGTGCGCAGCCCGGCCTGCCGCACGGCCGAGGCCAGCGCCGCCTCGCCGACGGTGTAGTTGAGCGGCACCAGCACGCG
>JAGQRA010000126.1 GCA_020425885.1 Planctomycetota bacterium
AAGCACTACGACGTCGAGGAGTTCGGCTTCAAGTACAACATGATGGACCTGCAGGCGGCGATCGGCCTGCACCAGATCACGCGGGTCGACGACTGGTGGCAGCGGCGCTGGCAGATCTGGCAGCGCTACCTGAAGGAACTCGCCGATCTGCCGCTCGCGCTGCCGGCGCCGTGGCCCGACGACGAACGCCACGCGCTGCACCTGTTCACGGTGCTGGTCGACCGCGACCGCTGTGGCATCGATCGCGACGAGCTGCTGATGCGACTGCACCGGCAGAACATCGGCACCGGGGTGCACTACCGCGCCATCCCTGAGCTCAAGGTCTACCGCGAGCGCTTCGGCTGGCGACCCGAGGACCACCCCGTGGCCTACCACATCGGCCAGCGCACCCTGTCGTTGCCGCTGTCGCCGAAGCTCTCGGACGCCGATGTCGAGAGCGTGATCGCGGCGCTGCGACTCAGCCTGCGCTGACGGCGCGGCGCGCAGCGGCCGAAAAACCCGCGTGCGTTGCGAATGCCCTGGTCCTTCTCGGTCGCCATCACCCATCGGTGGCATTCCACCAAGAGGACCCTATGCGCTCTGTTCTGCTGGCGATGACGGCCGCCATCGCCCCCTTCGCCGCCGCCCCCGCTCAACAACTGCTCGCCTACGACCCGTTCGCGGCGCAGATCACCGAGGCCCAGCCCTGGACGGCGATGCTGCCGTGGCCCGGCGGCCCGACCAACATCTACCCCGCGGTGCCGATGCCGCCCGGCGGCGCCGGCGTGCCGTTGCCGGGTGACAGCACCTGGGACGGGATCAACGGCCTGCACTGGCTCTGCAACGGCGCCATGCTCGCCAGCCAGGCCAACGCGTTGTACCCGCCGCTCGCCCCGCCGCTGCCGCCGTTCCCGATCGCGCCGCCGGTGCTCGCCGCCATCGGCGGTTTCGTGACCGGCATCGCGCTCGACCCGGCCGCGAACATCATGTGGTTGTGTGGACCTCCCGGTGTCGTGATCGGCGTCACGCCGCTGCCCGGCACCCCGGTCGTGGTGCCGCCGTTCCCGCTGCTGTTCCCGACCGGGCCGCTCGCCGGCCTCGAATGGGACGGCCTGACGGCTACCTTCCTCACCGTCGACGTCGCCGGCATCGTCTATCCGTTCCTGCCCGGCGGCGCGCCGGCCGGACCGCCGATCCTCGCCGCCTTCCCGTTCCCCGGTCCCATCGGCGACGTCGCGATCGACAAATCGGGACAGAACAATCCGGCCGCGGTGCGGCCGATCTACGTCGTCGGCGGGCCGATGGTCGTCGACGTCACGCTGGCGGTGCCGCTGCCGTTCCCGGTCGGTCCGCCGATGAACGCGGGCCTGGCATACATGGGCGCGCCGGCCACCAACCCACCGGGACCGGGCGGCGGCCCGGCGTGCGCCTGTCCTTCCTTCCCGGCGGGACCGACGCTGTTCACGACCAGCGTGATGAGCGCCGGCAACGCCGCCTGGGGCATCGGCGTCGGCGGCATCCCCGCCGGCCAGCCCGTGGTGTTCGCCTTCGACTTCCGCTTCAACCCGGCCTGGCCGATGATCAACGGCGTCGGTTGCCCGCTCGGCTTCAGGCTCGGCTCGCCGACCCTGGTCGCCGCTTTCGGCTTCGCCAACGCGGCCGGCACCGCCAACTACCCGTTCCCGCTGGTCGTGCCGGCTGGCTTCGGGCCGATCTACAACCAGAACTTCACGCTGTGCCCCGCCGATCCGGCCGGCATCGTGCTGACGGCGATGCAGTCGATCTGGGCCTCCGGCCTGTAGGCGTTGCGCCACCGAAGCTTCACGACGACGGGAAGTGGCGCTTCTGCCGGAGGAAGTGCTTCTCGAGCAGGTGCCACGTCCCGATCGCGGCGGCGAGCGTCCCCGCCGTCGCCACGATCGTGAACACGACGATGGTCGGCCAGTACGTCCCGGTGGCGACGATCCACGATCCCGGCTGCCAGATCGCATCCTGCGACAGCAGTCGCGGCGCCAGCTGCTCGATGACGAGGATGTGGAGCAGGTACATGGCGTAGCTGTACTTGCCGAACACGGTCAGCGCGCGCGTCCCGAACAAGCGCGCGACGACACCGTCGCCGGTCGCGAGCAACAGGATACTCGCGGCCAGCAGCACGTTGCAGGTGTAGCCGTAGAGCTGCATGCCGGCGCCGGTGGCCATGGCGTGGCCGTCGCGGCGCACGATGGCGACCAGCGCGCCGACCGTGACGACGAGCATGACCCGCGCCAGAGCCTGCGGCGGTCGCCACATCGACAGCAACGCCCCGAGCAGCAGCGCGTCGAGTCGGCATGGCGTCAGCACGTAGACCATCCACGAGTCGGCGCCGGCCTGCAGCATCGCCGTGCGCACGACGACCGCGCCGATGGCGAGGCCGATGCAGATCCAGGGCAGGACGCGCCGCGAGGCGAAGAACACCACGGCCGGCCAGATCAGGTATAACTGCTCCTCGATCGCCAGCGACCAGGTGATGCCGCGCGCCTGGTCGATGTGCCCCGAACCCGGATGCACCGACAGCCAGAGGTTGGCCCAGTAGGTCAGGTAGGAGACCTTCTCCCACCCTGTCGAGCTCGGCCGCGGCAGCACGAACAGCAGCAGCACGATCACCGCGTAATAGAGCGGGAAGATGCGCAGGGCCCGGCGCGCGTAGAAGTTGCGGAAGTAGTGTTCGCCGTCGCGGCTGCGCCGCAGGATGCCGGTGATCAGATAGCCGCTGAGGACGAAGAACAGGTCGACGCCGAACCAGCCGAAGCTCGCGAACGCGATGTAGATCGAGTCGATCGGCCCGGGTGCGACCGAGGCGCGGAAGACCTCGGGGCGCAGGCTGTGGAACACGATGACGAGCAGGATCGCCAGCCCACGAACGCCGTCGAGCGAACGGATGCGCGGCTCGGCATCGACTGCGCTGCGGTTGGCGACGGACATGGCTGGCGAGCCGCGACGCGGACGATCCGGCTGCGGCCGAGGGATCCTGCCGCCCGGTCGCGACCCCGTCAACCGACACGCCGCCGCCCGATCGTCACGCGCGAGATCCCGCGCAGACGAGCTCGGCCGCCATCCTCTGCGATCCCATGTCGCCGCTGAGCAGCGCGCCTCTCGGCGCGTCTGCTCCTGCGCAGGCGGGCGAGGCCGCCTTCCGCTGCGATCCCTAGTCGATGCGGACCAGCTTGAGCTGATGGCTGTGGTCGGGATCGACCGCCGGCATCGGCTCGGTCATGCCGGGCGCCAACGGCGGCGGCGAAGCGATCTGGAACTGCGGCGAGTTCACGGCCCCCGACGCCAGCGCGGTCGGGAACGCCTCCCACATGGCCATGCAGAGGAAGGCCGCGTCCTGCGTCACCTCGTCATAGACGACGACGATCTGATCGCCGTCCAGCACGGCGTCGTAGCCGAGCCAGTTGACCTGCGTCGTGCGCAGACCGAAATCGTAGGGCGCCATCATGCCGTAGAGCCCCATGCGACCGGGCTGCGGCGGCGTCGGCAGCATCTGCGCCGAGGTCACACGGTAGTCCTGCCGGACACTGCTGCCCCACACCGGCCAGCGCGCGTGATGCAGCTCGCGGCCGACCGCCGCATTGGTGAGGTAGAGCACGTCGACCAGGGTGTCGGGGCCGTGCTGGCGCGCGAACACGGTCGGATTGTGGGCCCCGATGCCGCCGAAGCCCGGCTCGATCGCGAACGTGTCGCCGCCGTCGTCGCTGACCGCGAGCCGCACGCCGGCGCGCACCTCGTAGGCATAGAAGATCCGCAGCGTGCTGCCCTGGCCGAGCACGGCGACGCTCGGGTCGTAGCCGACGAGCTCCTCGCGATCGACCTCGACGGCCCGGAAGGACTCGCCGTAGCGCCGCACGGCGCAGTGGAACTCGGTCACGCTGCGCCAGCCGCCGCCCGACCGCAGCCCCCAGCTGCTGGCGCCATAGCCGATGACGAGGTCGCCGCCGGTCGAGAACGCGATGCCGGTCAGCAGCGGCGACGCGGCGATCGGCATCGAGTGCAG
>JAGQRA010000127.1 GCA_020425885.1 Planctomycetota bacterium
CGTCAGCAAGCGCTTCTCGAGCGCCGACGAAGACGGCAAGGTGACGACCAAGGGCAGCAGGGTCTCGTTCAGTTTTCGCATGGTCACGACCGAGGCGCCGGTGCTGCAACTCGACGACGCTACCGAACTGCACGTCATCGGTGAGCAGGATGATTGGTGGCGGGTCAGGTTGCCCATGGCCGAGGCCTGGTTGCCACAGGCCGAGGTGCAGATCGGCGATCAGACGGACGCGCAGCTGAAGATCGATCATGCGGCGATCCAGGCGAAGTACGACGCCGAGGTCAACGCGCGCATCGAGCGCATCGCCGCCGAGAAGGAACGCCAGGCCAAGGATGCCGCCGACGCTGCGGCCGTGCAGGTCGTGTCGGATGCGTTCCAGAAGGAGCTGGACAAGCCGGTCGGCGAGCAGCAGCTGCCGGCGCTGCTGGCGACGCTCGACAAGGTCGATGGCACGCTGGCCGAGGAGTCCTCGGCGAAGGGGCTGGTCACGGCCTTGCGACAACGCATCCAGACCCAGCAGTGGATCGTCGAGGCGACGCTGGTCAGCGCGAGCGAGCCGGTTCGGTCCGAGCCGGCCATCGAGCCGCTGCCCAAGGATCGGCTCGAACGGTTCCAGGCCATCGGTTGGCTCCGTTACGAGAGCCAGCTGGGCGGCAGCGGGACCTACTACCTCGAGAAGGGCGGGCTGCGGCTCTACAACGTCACCTGCTCGACCGGCCGCTACGAGCTGGCGATGTTCATCGACTGCGAACTCGGCCTCAACGGTCCGCGCCGGCGGCCTTCGAGCGAGTCGTTCAGCGTGCTCGACGTCGAGCGCATCGAAGTGCTCGGTCGCGACAAGCGGTAGATCGCGCGGGCTCGCAGGCCCCCCCTGTCGGCGATGGCAGCGCGCGTTCGCCGCAAGCCGAGTTTGTCGACAGCCGCGGCGCAGCGCGTGCCGAAGAGCAGGTGTGTTCTGCATCGGGGGAGGCGCGCGACGACTGGCAGCGGCGGTGATGCCGGCGCTGCTGCTCGGGCCGACGGTGGCCCAGGCGCCGGCGCCGGGCGGGAGTGCGCCGGGTAGCTACTGGCTCAGCGAAGGCGCGCGTCACCTCGATCGTGAAGACCCGGCGCGGGCCTGGGTGGCGTTCCAGCTGGCCGCCGCGGCGGGCAGCGAGGATCCTCAGTGCCTCGTCGGACTGGGGCGATCGCACCTGATGCTCGGCCGTAGCGCGTTCGCCAACCGCTATGCCGAGGCAGCGCTCGCGGCGGATCCGACCGACCAGGACGGCATGACGCTCTGCATCCGGTCGATGATCCGGGCGCGCGCGTTCGATGGCGCGGTGCGGGGCGCCGTCCGGTTCCAGCTCGACGTCGAAGAACCCGGCAGCGAGCTGCTCGCGGCGTGCGGGTCGGCGTTGTTCCGTGTCCAGCGCATCGATGCGGCGGCGGATCTGTACCGCCGCGTCGTCGGTCTCGACCCGCTGCACCCCGAAGCCCATCTGCGGCTCGGCTCGGGGCTGTTGCCACCGGTGCGGGTCGCGATCAGCCACAGCTTGCGTAGCGCCGTCGATGCGGCCCGCGCCGGTCGTCACCGTCGTGCCGTCACGCTGTTGCTCGGCGTGGTTGCCGAAGAACCCGGCAACCCGATCGCGCACCGGTTGCTCGGCGAGGTGCTGTTCGCCCAGCGCCAGGCGCACAGCATGGCGACGACCGATCCTGCCTTCATCGCCTTGGCCGAGGCGCTGCCCGTGATCGATGTC
>JAGQRA010000001.1 GCA_020425885.1 Planctomycetota bacterium
GCTCGAGCCGGGCAGCACCGGAGAGATCGTGCTTCGTGCCGCCGCGGATGCAGTTGCCGGTCGCGAGGTCGAACTCACGGTGGAGCATGGTGGTCGCCGGTCGGTCCTGCGTCTGCCGGTCGCGGACCGGCGCGGGCTCCTGGTGTCGCACCCGGTGCTCGACCTGGGTGCCGTCGATGCGGGTCAGCGGCATTCGTTCGAGTTCGGGGTTCGCGGTGTCGCCGCCGAGGGTCTGCAGGTTTGCGGCGAGGGTCCCGTCGAGGACCTGAAGCTGACTCGGGTGCCGAGCTTCGAGCCTGGTAGGCGCTGGGTCGTCCGGGGTTTCCTCCGGAACGACGCCAGCTTCGAAGACGGTGCGATGTCGACCCGTGTCTCGGTGATCGCGAACGGCTGCGAGAACAGCGTCACCGTACGGTGGCGGACCCGCCCCGCTGACCTCGTTGCCGCCGGCGAACCGCCAGGGATCTTCTTCGGCTACGTGCCGGTCGGCACCGAGCACGAGCAGTCGGTCGCCCTCGATCTGGTCGCCGGCGTGACCGTCGAGATCGAGACGATCGGATTGCTCGCCGAACAGGCGGACTTCGTCGAGGTCAGCGTCGAGCAGACGCCGACCGGACCTCGACTCGTGAGCCGGCTCGACCGCAGCGCACCCGAGGGGATCTACAGTGCGAAGATCCACCTCAGGGCAGCGAATCGGGACCCGCGGACCGTCCCGCTTTCGGCGGTGTGCGGGCAGCCGTAGCTGCGCCCGGCGACAGTCCCGGCACGTAGCACGAACCTGGGGATTCGGGCTTCCCAAGGTCGCTGGACCAGTACACCGGTCTGTGATCTCGGCCGAGACCAGCGCACGCCCATCGCTCAGCCACGGCACCTCACAACCGGATTCGGCCCCGAACCGCCCCGGCTGAGTTTGCGGATAGGACGCGCTAAGTCCGTCGCCAGTATGGTCGTCCCGCTCGTATGAACGTACGTAGCGGCACCACAGTCGCCGACTGGCTACGAGTTCCCGATCACCCACTCGATGCCGTTGCTAACGATCACGCCGGCGCTGTTGGCGCCAAGTGCCGGAGCCCATCCTTGCAGGTAGGCCCTCGGTCCGATCAAACCGGCCCAATTCGGCTGCGGCAGACAGTAGGTGGCAGCACCGAGGCCAGTTGGTGTCGTGGGCTGCGCCGCGACATCCAGGGGGCGAAGTCGTCGCCGACGAGCGGCTCGGCGGACTGCTCCGCAGCTACCGCCGCTCGGCTTGACGGCCAATGTCGTCGCGACCAGGCCAGGCTCCTCGACTCGAATCACGCCACCGGTCTGCGATCTCGGCCTGAGCGCGACGAACGTCATCGCTCATCGACGCCCTCGAACGCTCGGATTCGACCCAGAACCGCCTCGGCGCTGTTTGCGGACATGACGGTGTCAGCGCCCGCTGCCCGAAACAAACCGCCTCAACCGCGCGGCAAGATCATGGGCATGCTGCAGGCTGTCGCACAGCACGCGAGCTGCCTGACGGCCACCGCGCACGGCGCCGTCGCCGATGAGACCCATCTGGCGGTCGGTGCAGTCGGCCGGTGACAGACTGAGCCACTGCATCCCGACCGGCTGGCCTGATCGGATCGCGACGACCGCGCCGCCCTCACCCTGCACTTCGAAGCTCGCGTCACGGAGCTCCTCGCGAGTCATCTCACAGACCATCAGATCGTGATAGATGCCGGGCACATCACTCGCCCCCTCGTGACTGCCTACCCTTGTGATCGTCACGCGGTCCTCGGCGATCTGAACGAGAGTGATGTTCTGCATGCCCGGCAGTCCTGGACTGCGCATGTCGCGCCACGAACCTCCGTCCGTCGCCTCGGGCGCCTCCAATAGCACCTTGCCAACCCACGCGGCGGTGCTGCGGGTGACCTTGTCGAGTTCTGCCAGCATCGACTCATGACTGGCCTGGTCCAACAGCTCCTCAGCTCTGTCCGGCCCGGTTAGGACGCGCATCCTCGTCACAGCGCGGCGCACGGCCACAAGCGACTGCCTGGCCAGGTCCACTCCTGCCGAGTGATGGCCGGTAGCCCTGACGATGTCCTGCCCAGACAGAAAACACGCAAATCCACCGGCTGCCAAAGCCGCGGTCGTGTGATCGTCGAGCTCGCGTATCGGCCATGAGAACGGGCCACCATCCGACCCAGGGCGGTTCAGCATCGCGATTGGACCGACACCAGGATCGAACGCGCTCAGATCCTCTCGCGCCGCGATCGCGAGCCGGCGAAGGACGTCGAACTCCGCCTGCAAGTTGTCGTCGTAGGTACTGATCAGCGTGCCCCAGGGCGACTCCGCGTCGCTGCCTTCACCGCGCACACTGAGGCGGGTCTCCCAGCGACCGATATCCAGGGAGGGGTCTAGGAGTCTGCGCCACGGGATGCCCCCCCGCGGCTAGAGAATCGTAGGAAGGAAAACCCGATGGCCCAACGCCCTATCGTAGGTAGGGCATGGGCTCGTTCCGCAAGCAAGAGGATCGCCGTCA